>JBPCOQ010000038.1:0-5345 GCA_051000095.1 Bryobacteraceae bacterium
TACACTCTCGGCGGCAACCACCAATCTCCTCGACCGCTCATCCAGCAGAGCCGCTATGGCTGCGAAGCGCTGCTTGACTCCATCAATGCTCTCCACTGCCTTCAAGGTAGCGCAAAACATTCCAATAAGGAAATGTTATTTCCTAACAAGCCCTTAGTGGTTGATTTTGCCTGCCCAGGGGCAAAGTGATGCCCCGAAGGCGGGCGAACGCCCACTCCACTCAGTTTCCGATACTTGTGACGGCACCGTCGCTCCCGCTAAAGCTGTGCCACGCAGGCTGAAGCGTGCGCCACTCAGAATCAACCAGTTAGCGATGGGTTCTGAGAAGCCACTACTGCGCCGTATCCGAAAACAACATTACCCGGAGGGTGTGAAACATGATGTAGGTATCCAAACTGAATGCCAGGTTCTTAATATAATACAGATCGAATTCCAGCTTAATAATCGTATCCTGCAGTGTATCGCCGTATTTGTGATTGATCTGCGCCCAGCCGGTAATGCCCGGTTTCACGCAATGCCGCTGCCCATAATAAGGTATTTGCTCGACCAGCGTTTTGACGAACTCCGGCCGCTCGGGCCGCGGACCGACCATCGCCATTTCTCCGCGTAGCACGTTTAAGAGCTGCGGCAACTCATCGAGCCGGAGGCGGCGCAGCCATTTACCGAGCGGCGTAATTCTGGGATCGTCCTTTTGCGCCCACACCGCTCCGGTCCGGAGTTCAGCATCAGCGTACATCGACCGGAATTTATAAACGGTGAACGGCGCATCGTACAGACCCACACGGGTTTGTCTGTGGAGGATCGGTCCCTTGGAGCTAAGCTTTACCAAAATCGCCACCAGCGCCATGATCGGCGCGAAAACCACTACCAGAAACACCGCCACTATCGTGGAGTACGCGGAATGAAAGAACAGACTGCCCCGGCGGGGGCCCAGCTTGGCGGAGAAAATCAATTGAGATGGCCGCAACTCCCGGGTCGATACACGTCCGAAGGTGGTTTCGTAAGTGTTGAACGCCTCTTCGATGTGAAGGCCGGACAGCCTCAGCGCCAGCAGCTCCATGACGGGAAGCTGCTGCCTCCGCTCACTCAGCCCAACCACGATTCGGTCCGGCTTGTAGTTCTCCACAACCGCGTTCAAATCTTCCATGCAACCGAGCCAGCGGCCACCGGGCAGATCTGTCTCTGGATCAATATTGTCCACATAGCCTATCGGCAGCATGCCGGCTTCCGGATGGTCCAACAAGTGAGCCCCAATGTCCCGTACAGTTTGGGACGTCCCCAGGAACAAGAGACGCTGAAAGCCGAGCGCGGCCATCACGACGTTGCCGTAGAAGATTCTCCATGCCGGCAGAAGCAGCAAGGTCAGCGCGCTTCCGAAAATCATCAGATATCTCGGGACGGCCCAGTCCGGTCTTTTGACATAAACCAGAAAGGCCTGGGTAAAACAGGCAATGCCCACCGTTAGACATAGCTGCTCCACTAACTGAATGCGCGATCGGATCCGCAGTTGGGCATACAGATTATGAAAGTAGATGCCCGCCATAATGGAGGCGACGATGATCCCAATTCGGAAAAATCCGTGCTCGCTGAACAGGAACATTTGAGGATCGTAAGGGTCGGGGATGAAAACGGGGAAAATGAAAGCGGCTGCAATATAACATAGAAAAATCAGGATAAATTCAGATAACAACAGCCCCAGAACACTGGTCGGGATAAAAACTCGAAAAAGCCTGATCATTACAAGGTGGGGATGGTCGCTCTTTCACGTGCATGCGTATCCCCACTCCTATGTGTAAGAAAAGGCGCTATTGACTCTCACCTGGCGATAGGTAATAATGAACTAGGACTCAACCAGTCCTAGATATATTTCTAAGTAATGTTGAAGCTTACCAAGAAAGCGGATTATGGTCTGATTGCATTGAAGCATCTGGCCGTGAACCAGGCTTGTGGAAGCTCCAGCGCGAAAGAGATTGCGGATTGTTACGGGATTCCCTTGTCGCTGCTGTCGAAAATTCTTCAGAAGCTGGGCAAGGCTGGATTCGTGCGGTCCGAGCAGGGCGCCAACGGCGGTTATAAGCTGGCGCGGGATGCTCGGGAGATCACGGCGCTCGAAGTCATCCGCAGCATCGATGGCCCGATTGTCCTGACCGCCTGCTTTACGGAGCACGGCTTTTGCAGCCACTCGGATCGCTGCAATGTCCGGGAGCCTCTGCGAAAGGTCCATGAAGGGATTCTCCGGCTGCTTTCGAGCATCACGATCGCGGATATGGCCAGGGATGATAGTGCGTGCAGCGCAGCGGAGCTGGACCAGAGCAAGTTGTACGGCTTGGCTGCGCAACCTGCCGGAAATTTGAGGAACGAAAACATATCATGAAACTACCGATTTACATGGACAATCACGCCACGACGCCCATGGATCCTCGCGTGTTTGCGGCGATGACGCCGTATTTCACCGACGTCTTTGGCAACGCCGCCAGCCGCAACCACAGTTTTGGATGGCAGGCTGAGGAGGCGGTCGAAAAGGCGAGGAAGCAGATCGCCGATTTGATCGGAGCCACTGCGAAAGAAATTGTGTTCACCGCGGGCGCTACCGAATCCAATAATCTCGCTCTCAAGGGCGTCGCGGAGATGTATGCCGAAAAAGGCAATCACATCATCACCGCCGCCACCGAGCACAAGGCCATTCTCGATACCTGCAAGCATCTCGAAAAGCAGGGTGTCCGCGTGAGTTACCTGCCGGTGCAGGGCGACGGATTGATCGATCTGGACATGTTGCGCGAAGCGATCACGGACAAAACGATCCTGATCAGCATTATGTACGCCAATAATGAAATCGGCGTGATTCAACCGGTAGCGGAGATTGGGAAGATCGCCAAAGAGCGGGGCGTCCTGTTCCACACCGACGGAGTCCAGGCGCTGGGCAAGGTTCCGATCGATGTGAACCGGGACAATATTCACCTGATGTCGCTGACCGGCCACAAGCTGTACGGTCCGAAAGGCGTGGGCGCGATGTATGTGCGCCGCAAAAGTCCTCGTGTTCAACTGGCGGCCCAAATGGATGGCGGCGGGCACGAGCGAGGTATGCGGTCCGGTACGCTAAACGTTCCTGGTATTGTGGGTTTTGGCGAAGCCTGCGCGCTTTGCCAGGCCGAGATGCCTGAGGAATCGAAGCGTCTCCGGCATTTGCGCGACAAGCTGAAGAACAAGCTCGAGTCCGAGCTGGACGAGTTGTTCATCAACGGCACCATGGAGAGCCGGCTGCCGCACAATCTGAACATCAGTTTTTCGTATGTGGAAGGCGAATCGCTGTTGATGGGAATCAACGATGTCGCTGTTTCGAGCGGTTCCGCCTGCACGTCGGCTACACTGGAGCCAAGTTATGTATTAAAGGCGCTGGGCGCAGGCGACGATCAGGCGCATTCGTCGATCCGCTTCGGTCTCGGCCGGTTCAATACGGAAGAAGAAGTGGACTACGTTGGCGCCAAAGTGATTGACGTTGTGAGAAAACTGCGTGAACTCTCGCCGTTGTATGAGATGGCCAAAGAGGGAATCGATCTAACCAAAGTGCAGTGGACTGCGCACTAAAGGACAAATTTTATGGCATATTCAAACAAAGTTCTCGATCATTATAATCACCCGCGTAACGTGGGTTCCATGGACAAGGGCGACCCTAACGTAGGTACCGGGATGGTGGGCGCGCCCGAATGCGGCGACGTCATGAAGCTGCAGGTCAAGGTCAATCCGGAAAGCGGAGTTATTGAGGATGCAAAGTTCAAGACCTTCGGTTGCGGCAGCGCGATCGCGAGTTCTTCACTCGCGACCGAATGGCTGCGCGGCAAAACGGTGGACGAAGCCCTGAGCATCAAGAACACCGATATCGTGAATGAGCTGAGCCTGCCGCCCGTGAAGATTCACTGCTCGGTGTTGGCAGAAGACGCTATCAAGGCTGCGATCTCCGACTACAAGAAGAAAGCCGGAGCGACCCAACCGGAAGCCGTCGCATCGATATAACTGGCAAAACCGCTCCCTCACGGTCGCGGCTCTGTTTGGTCTAATGATCACCGTCACGCCCAAAGCCGTAGCTAAAATCCGCGACGCCTTCACTAAGCAAGGCGTTAGCGGCGGCTTGCGCCTAGGCGTCCTGGGCGGCGGGTGCTCCGGCCTCAGCTATCAGTTCAAGTTCGACCCGAAACCCCGTCCAACCGACAAAATCTTCGAATTCGAAGACGTCAAGGTCTTTGTGGACCCGAAAAGCATGGTCTATTTGGACGGCATGACGCTTGATTGGAAGGACTCCCTGATTCAGTCCGGTTTCGAATTCGAGAATCCGCACGCCAAGAAGAGCTGCGGCTGCGGTACGTCGTTCTCGGCGTGAATGCCCACTGGCACTACTACGAACTCTTTGGGTTAGCGCCCAAGCTGGGCATTTGCCCGGACGACCTGCAGCAACGCTTCTATGAACTGAGCCGTAAGCTACACCCGGATCGCTTTGTACGTAAATCGGACGTGGAGCGCCAGCACGCGCTCGATGCATCGTCCGAGTTGAACGACGCTTACCGAACCCTTAAGGACTCGCACAAGCGCGCGGAGTACGTCCTAAAACAAGAGGGGTTCGACATCGGCGAACAACGTTCAAAAGATGTCCCGCCGGAGTTGCTGGAAGAGGTTTTCGAGTTGAACATGGCGCTCGAAGAAATGCGGTCGGGAGACGACTCCGCGCGCCCGCAGCTAGAAGCCGCGCAGCACAACTTCTCGGGTATGCTCTCGGATGTGGAGGGCCAGCTCGAGAAACTGTTCGATTCCTACGATGCCTCCCCGGACCAGGGCAAACTCGCTGAAATGCGCGCGGTTCTCAACCGGCGCCGCTACATACGGAATCTAGTTAACGAAGTTGAAAAAGAACTGAGCAAGCAGAATGTCGAGCTTTGAAATCGATTTCGGAGATGCCGATCGTGTGGTCGGCATCGACCTGGGCACAACCAACAGCTTGGTAGCCTACATGGATCTGACCGGTCCAAAGATCATTCCGGGCCCCGGCGGCGAAAGGCTGGTCCCGAGCATCGTGTCGGTAAAGCAATCCGGCGAGATCGTGGCGGGCAACCCGGCGCGCGACCTGCTGCTCACGCAACCGGATCGCACCGTCTATTCCGTAAAGCGGCTGATGGGCCGGGGACGCGACGACATCCGGGAAGAGCTGAAGCTGTTCCCCTTCCACCTGGCTGAAGGAAGCGAGTCCGTGCTGCAGCTCCAGCTCGGCGGACGGACCTTCACACCGCCCGAAATCTCGGCGTACGTGCTCCGTCAGTTAAAGCAAAACGCGGAGGCAACCCTGGGCGCGCCTGTCC
>JBPCOQ010000143.1:0-29203 GCA_051000095.1 Bryobacteraceae bacterium
GGCGACCCTCTTGCCTGGATCTGATAACCCTCCTGCGCACCGAAATGGCGCAGAACAAGCAACTACTGGCGCCATTCGGCTTCAAAATCACTGAAGAAGCTCTGGTCAAGGCGGCCGCAGCCTGACAAATATGTAGAAACTCCAGGCACAGGCATTCTTGCCTGTGTTGCACTTATGACCAAGACACTGATGTTTTTCAATGCTGTCTTGCCCCGGCTGCCGGGCAGAGAAACACTCGTGCGACCCGCGTCAAGACTCCTTCGAAAATCCCCGGGTCGGACTGCGGCCTCCAGGGGGTGCTTTGTATCGTTGCGCCTCGAGCTTGCGCACGGCCGGATCGCATTTGCCGTTACACTGGGCGGAGGCTATTCGAAGCCGATTCAACGACGTGACGATTTCGGATATTAAACAAGCGCGCGAGCAAATCGGCCCCTGGGTCCGCCGCACGCCTCTCCACTTGAGCCGGACGCTTAGCGACCGGCTGGGAACTCACGTGTATCTCAAATACGAGCTGTTTCAGAAAACAGGCTCGTTCAAAGTGCGCGGCGCTTTCAACAAAGCGCTCAACGTGAAGCCGGAAGAACGCGGGCGCGGCTTTGTCGCCGTGAGCGGCGGCAATCATGCGCAGGCCGTTGCCTACGCCGCCACCAAACTGGGGCGGTCCTCTACAATCGTCATGCCTGAGAACACACCCAGCAACTACGTCAACGCCACGCGCGGCTATGGAGCCGAGGTGGTCTTTGCCAAAGACGCCGGCGAAGCTTTCGAGCGCGTCGCCTCATATGAGAGCGACGGCTGGGTGGCCATCCATCCCTTTGACGACCCATTGGTGATCGCGGGGCAAGGCACCGTGGGCTTGGAGATTCTCGAGGATGCGCCGGAGATCACGGACTTGATCATCAGCATCGGCGGCGGTGGCTTCATAGGCGGGGTATCCACTGCTGTGAAGGCCACCAAGCCCTCCGTCCGCATCTGGGGCGTCGAAACCAACGGGGCCGACGCGATGTCGCGGGCTCTCGAACAGGGCCATCCAGTGCGAATGCCGACGATCACTTCGATCGCACGGACACTCGGCGCTCCTTCGGTGTCCGAGCGCACGCTGGCGATGGCGCGGCGCTATCTCGAATCCGTGACCGTAGTGGAGGATAGCGAAGCGGTCGCCGCGTGTACGTTACTGCTGGAACGGTTGAAGGTGCTTGCCGAACCAGCCGCGTCGTGTACTCTGGCCGCGGCCGATCGTCTGCGCGATCGCTTCTCGCCCGAGGACCACCTGGTCCTGGTGCTTTGCGGCGGAAATGTTTCAATTGAAGATCTGTGTAGGTTTCAGAGTCTGTAGTACGTTACTGCACGCTATCGACGTGCCATCCATCTTCGCCACGGATGAAGCTAATCTGCACGGTCTTACCTTCTTTTTGTTCGGCAAGCGAGAGGTGCGCTTCCGCCGAGCTTTGGAGCAGGTCGAAGACGTCTTGGTATTCCTTGTAAAGGGGCGACGGCTCGAAGGTGAGCCGCGCTGAGCCCGCGGCGGTGCTTCTTGCCGACCGGGTAATCTTGGTTATCACCGATGGAACCCAACGGCCAGCGATCAGAGAAAGATCGGTAGACCCCGCCTGCGAGATGCCCCCACCGGCCGGCCCAGGCCGGCACAGAACGCCGACCGGCCCATTGGGCTCACAGGTAAGCACATGCCCTTCGACGAGCCGATCGTAGGCTTGTTTGACCTTTTCGTCGCCTTGCGCCAGACCGGGCGCTGCGCTGAACGAGATCGTGACAGGATCCGTTCGCCGATCCCCTAGAAGGTCGAGCGCTGTTTGATAGTCGAGAGTATCGCCCGAGCAGCCGAGCGAGATGACGCAGGAACACAGAACCACTGAAGCGGCGTGGCTTCGAAAAACCATGTTTTCACCTGTGTACTGATTGTATTACAAAGTTACAGCTGCGGCATGGCGCCGCTGCTCAGCAGGAACAGGATCGATAGCAAGACAATAAGCCCGGCGAATTGGACCAGCACGCCAGTGTCGCGCTCCTCCGGGTAATCTTTGCTGAACAGGCGATACAGCGCGCCGAGCGCGATCAGCAGCAGCATAGTTTCATTGGTGATGGCCCACATCAGAAGAGCCGTTGTCAGCACAATGCCGCGATGTTGCCGGGTTAGCGCCCGGAATCCGCGCCCGCCGTCGAGTTGCCAAATCGGGATCAGGTTGAACAGGTTGATCCACACGCCAGTGCGCGCAATGGCGAACCAGATCGACTGGCCCGTCAGCAGACCAGCAGCCCAGGCGAAGACGGCCGCGCCCAAGCCCCACATCGGTCCAGCAAGGCCGGTGCGCGCGTCCTGCCCTGGATTCGCCGGATAGCTCTTCAGACGAATCAGCGCGCCGAAGCCCGGAATAAACATCGGCGCCGTTGCCTCAATTCCGTATTTGCGTAACCAGAACACGTGCCCCATCTCATGCACGTAAATCGATAACACTAACCCCAGGCCGAACTTCCAACCGTAAACCGTGCAGTAAACACCTAAAGAAAGCAACATGCTGGCAAGCGTGCTTAACTTGGTCAAGCCCAACAGCAGCAGCTTGCCTTTCGCCAGGACGATAAACGCGATTGTTTTGAACTTCCAGAGCACCACTCCAATCGGGCCGAGTTTGTAGAACCGCTTCTTCCAAACGCTGGCGGACCCGTCCTGTTGCAGGTCGATGTTCTCGATCCGAGTCTTGATGGTCCTGTACTCCGGGGAATCCGGCGGCGCCAAGGCGAGTGCACGCTCCCAGGCAGCACGGGCGCCGGTCCAATCGCCTGCCTGGGCGGCGAGCTTGGCCTGATATGCTAATTGATCAAGCTCAAACTGCACCGGATTTTGCGTCGAGGACGTCACTTCAACTCCACTATAGTCGCTCCGGCGCCGCCCTCGGACGGCCCAGCCGGATAGAATTTCTCCACATGCGGATTGTCGGCCAGCAGATCCGCGATGGTTCGTCGCAAAACGCCCATTCCGTGTCCGTGCACGATGCGCACGCGGTCCACGGAAGCAAGCGCAGCGCTATCGAGAAACTTATCGACCCGGTCTCGCGCTTCTTCAGCGCGCTGGCCGAGCAGATTGATCTCGCGATACGAGACGTCCCAGGTGGGCCCAGGCGAAAACGAGACGTCTTTGGGTAGAGTAGACCGCGGCTCAGTACTGGCGGGCAAAACCTCTTCCACGTCTTCGATACCAACCTGCAACTTCATCAGGCCGGCCTCGACTTCCAAGCGGTCATCGGAGAGCTTGCGGCGAATTCGTCCGATCTCGCGAATGCCCTTCAGCCGCACCCGCGCGCCTATTTCGAGCGCGATCAGGGGCTTGGCCGCAGGAGTGTTGCCCAGAACAACGGTCTGGACCTGGTCCTGAAATTCGCGGCGGGTCTTGGCTACTTTTCGCAACGCCTGTTCCGCGGCTTTCTTTTGCTGCGCCGTCTCGGCGATACGATCGACCGTCTCGCGAGCCTGCACTTCAAATTGCGCGATGGCCGCTTCGCACCGTTGCTCCACCTCGCGCAATTTCGCGCTCTCACGCTGCTCCCATTCCCTGGCGAGCGACTGTTCCCGTATTGCGAGCACGCGCTTTTGCTCAGCCAGTTCCTGCTCCAGCTTCGTTACGCGATCCAGCCGGTCATGCAACTCGCTCAGAAACTGCCCCAAGTCCCGCTCGTGAGCCGACATGGCGGCGCGCGCGCGATCAATCAGATAGGCCGGAATTCCCAGCCGGCTGGCGATATCCAGACCGGCCGATTTACCGGGCGCGCCCAGTCGCAGCAGGTACGTAGGCTGCAGTGTCGCATCGTCGAAGCCCATGGAGCCATTCAAAACACCCGGCGTGCCGGCACCGTAGATTTTCAAGGCAAGCAGGTGCGTGGAGGCCAGCGCAAAAGCGCCACTCGAGCGAAAGGCATCGAGCATTACGACACCCAGCGCGCCGCCTTCTTCGGGATCGGTCGCCCGGCCCAGCTCATCGAGCAGCACCAGCGAATCGCGCGTTACGTCTTCAAGCATCTCGCGCACATGCGCGATGTGGGCGGAGAAGGTGCTCAAGCTCTCCTGAATGGATTGCTTGTCGCCCATATCCGCCAGTACCTGATCAAAAACAGGAAACTCAGCCTCCGCCGCCGGCACCGGAAGCCCGGCCTGGGCCATCAGCGACAATAGCCCGGCCGTTTTCATCGATACGGTTTTGCCGCCGGTGTTCGGCCCGCTGATGAGTAACGTGCGGCATTTTTCATCCAGCGTGATCGAGATGGGAACGATGGGCTTGCGCTGCCGCCGCAGAACATCCTCCAGCAGCGGATGGCGCGCGTCCCGCAGCAGCAACCTGCGGCCCGACTCCGGGCTAAAGCGCGGAACCACACAATCGAACTCCACGGCAAACTCGGCCTTTGCAAACAGCAGCTCCAGCTTGCCCAAAGCGTCGACTGCCTGGGAGATACCTTCCGAGTGGCCTCGCAGCAGATTGGTCAGCTCTCGCAAGATGCGATGCACTTCCCGAAGCTCTTCTTCCCGCAGTCGAACCAGCTCATTGTTGAGATCGATGGTTTCGAGCGGCTCGACAAACAGCGTGTGCCCGCTGCCGCTGGCGCTGTGGATCACTCCCTGCGCCTTGCGCTGCTGGCCCGCGACAACCGGAACGACAAAACGATCGTTCCGGATGGTGATAAAATCTTCCTGCAGTGTGCCGTCCTCGCGGTGCGCGCGCAGGAACCGTTCGAGCGAAATATGAATCTGCTTCTGCTGCTTCTCGATATCGCGGCGCAAGCGCTGGAGCGCCACGCTGGCGTCATCGGCCAGAGATCCATCCGGCAGAATTTTTCCTTTGAGCTCGCGCAACAGAGGCCGCAGATCGACAATCGCGCCGGCCTTGGCCCCTAGCCGCGGGTATCGCTCCGAAGCCGTATTCAGGATGGACCGGATCTCACCAGCGATTTCGAGCAACTGCGTCAGCTCGAAGATTTGCCGGGCTTCGAGGCCCGCCCCTTCGATGCGCAGTATGGCAACAGCATGAGTAATGTCCGGGATTGAATCAAACCGGATTCGAATGGCCGCGCCGCGCGAAGCCGCTTGGGCCCGCATCCAAGTCCGAACGTACTCGATCGCCTCGGCAACGTCGGGGAGCATGGTTTCGAGGGCAACCCGGTCCGAGTGCGGCTCGAGCCGCTCCAGCTCGGCTGCCCCGAGCGCGCTGTGGACAAACCGGCCCAGCAACTCGCGTAAAGCCGGGAATTCCAGCAGTTCAGAGCTGAATGTTGGCAAATGCCCTCTCGATCACCGCGAGCGTCCCTTCTGTGAGACGGTATTCCGCGAGCTTCCGTTGCGGAACCCACGCAACCTCGCTCACGTCGCTGGCTGCCCGGAGTTGGCCGCCCGTCACCCTGCATAGATAATCGATCAGCACATAGTGATACTCGATGCGTCCGCTCGAGCCGGGCCTGGAGCCGGGAATAATCCGCTCGAAGATTTCGAACACGGAAAGCGGCTCGATCTGGAGTCCGGTTTCTTCCTGGACTTCACGGCGGACGGCGGAGTCCAGTTTCTCGCCAACCTCCAAAAGACCGCCGGGCAGGGACCAGAATCCCTTCAGCGGTTGGTTGCCCCGTTCGACCAGAAGTATTTCGGAGTCGCGGAAAATCAGCGCGCCGACGCCGAGCAGTGGCCGCGCTGGGTATTGGCGGCTGTCCGCGGCGTTAATATGGAACGCTCCCTTTGATGGTGACGCGAAGCCGGTATATTGAAGCGCGCGCCGTGATGTACAGCGTTTGCAGATCGGCGTCGCCGAAGGCGCAACTGGACGGCTTCTCGGCCATCGGAATGGTCGCGAGCGATCTGCCCTCGGGCGAATATACTTCCAGCCCGTTCGCGGCCACGTAGAGATTCCCTTTCTCATCCACCCGCACTCCGTCGGGCACTCCATGGATGACCGGGATTAGGACGCGCTCATTGGAAGCGGCGCCGTTGCGATCCAAGTCGTACACGCGGAGGTTTCGCTCATCCGAATTGCCGACGTACAAAAGCTTTCCGCTGGGCGAAGTTGCGATCCCATTGGGGCGTCCTTTGGGTTTGGCGATTACTTCCATTTCCCCCTTGCGCGAAATATGAAATACGCCGAAAAAATTCAGCTCGCGCGAATCTTGCTGATAGCCGAACGCCGGATCGGTAAAATAGGCGTCCCCTTCCTTGCGGATCGCGATGTCATTCGGCGCGTTCAAACGCTTGCCCTCCCACTTTTCGGCGAGCACCTCGAGCTTGCCATGCTTGTCGGTGCGCACCACCCGGCGGCCGCGGCCCTCGCAGCTGTAAAGGCGGCCCTGCGCATCAAACGCGTTCCCGTTGGCGCCCTTGGTATCCGCCCGCAGGACTGCCACCGGCTCTCCGGGGGTTAGCTTCATCAACCGATTGCGCGGCACGTCGCTGAACACCAGAAAATTCTCACGCGACCACGCGGGCCCATCGGCAAAGGTCAATCCAGCCGCGACTCGCTCGACTTTAATGTCCGAGAAATCCTGGGCGAGTCCGAGCGTAGGGATCACCGCCGCGATGGATTTCAGGAATGTCCGCCGATTGGGCGAACAAACGGCGGCACATACGGCGCATCTTTTACGTGTTCTCACGTTTTTTTTCGGAATTGCGGTCCGAAACGGAATGGATCAACAACATTATTGTAAGGGACGCACTCGCGGCTATGCGCGTGGGTTTAACACTCGATGACGTTCAGCGCAAGACCGCCGAGCGACGTCTCTTTGTAACGCGATTGCATGTCGAGGCCGGTCTGGTACATCGTCTTGATGACTTGATCGAGCGTGACTTTGTGGCCGCCGTGCTCGGTCATCGCCATGCGCGCCGCGTTCACGGCCTTCACCGCTCCGAAAGCGTTTCGCTCAATGCAGGGGATCTGCACCAGGCCGCCGATCGGATCGCAAGTCATGCCCAGGTTGTGCTCCATGCCGATCTCGGCCGCGTGCTCCACCTGTTCATTTGTTCCGTTGAGCGCGGCGACCAGCCCGCCCGCGGCCATCGAGCAGGCCACGCCGACTTCGCCCTGGCACCCTACTTCGGCGCCGGAGATCGATGCATTTTCTTTATACAGAATTCCGATTGCGCCTGCGGTGAGGAAGTAGCGGAAGATACCTTCGTCCGTTGCCGAGGGAACGAACTGCTTGTAGTAATGCGCGACTGCGGGAATGACCCCGGCGGCTCCGTTCGTGGGCGCCGTAACCACACGCCCACCCGCGGCGTTCTCTTCATTCACGGCCATCGCATAGACGTTCAGCCAATCCATGCTGCTGAGCGCGTCAAATGCGTTTGCGTTGCGAAGGTTGCGGTAGAGCTGGGCCGCGCGCCTGCGCACGTTCAGACCGCCGGGCAGTATGCCCTCTGTCGCGAGGCCGCGTTGCGTACACTCCTGCATGACGGTCCACACGAGCGCGATTCGTTCGCGGATCTCGGCTTCGGTTCGGGAGGCCTTCTCGTTCTCAAGCAGGACGGCCCAGATGGAAAGACCACTTTCATCGGCGCGCTCGAGCAACTCGGCTGCGCTCGAGAACGGATAGGGAAGTGGCGCGGCTGCGGTATTGGCGGCCTGTGACTCTCCTTCGCGAACGACAAAACCGCCTCCGACCGAGTAGTAGACGTCTTGCTTCACGACGGCGCCAGTCGCATCGAACGCGGTAAAACGCATTCCGTTCGGGTGTCCCGGCAGAGTGGTCTTGCCGTGAAAGAGCAAGTCGCGCGGCTCGTCAAACTCGATGCCGCGGATTCTCTTCGTGTTGCGCGCCTCTGTTACGAGCGGATCGATTCGCGCTGGATCGATCTTGTCCGGCTCCTCGCCGAGCAGCCCCAGGATGATTGCGCGATCCGTTCCGTGTCCGCGGCCTGTAAGCGCCAGTGAGCCGTACAGCTCAGTTTGTATGCGCGCCGTACGGGTGAAATCCAGATCGAGCGTGAAGGATCGCGCCGCGCGCATGGGACCCACTGTGTGGGAGCTGGATGGTCCGATGCCGATTTTGAAAAGATCGAAGATGCTGGTTTTCAAGTCTTGTAGCCTTCGGTTGCCAAGCGCTTTCCGGAAAGGGCGTGTTCGTGCGCGCTCATTTCGTGCACTCCAGTGGCATCCACCCAACGGTTGTAAAAATTGAACAAGCCGCACACCATTACGGCGTCGTATATGGCTTCGTCGGTCCAGCGCTGAGCATGCAAGGCGTCAATGTCCGGTTGGCTCACCGAAGCGCAATCACAGTTTACTTTATGGATATAGGCAAGCAGCGCTTTTTCAGCGTCCGTAATTGGCGCCGTCGTGTAGTCCTCCAGGACCGCATCCACTTGCGCCCGATCACCCAATAACTCCGCCGCAACTGCGGCGTGGCTGGCAATTCAAAAGGGACATTCATTCAGCTTGGAGGTGAAAGCGGCGATCAGCTCGCGCCATCCGGCGCTCAAAGGCGATGGGCCGCGCATCACGGCTTGCGAGAAGGCTGAAAGGTGATCGGTCGATCCCGGCTTGTAGGCGAAGAGATGCCAAATCTGCGGCACGTTCGAATTCTTATCAATGTCGCGCAGGTACATGGGCTTCATAAGCGGAGGTCCTTTCCACTCATTTCCCTGGGCTGCCGTTCACCCAGGAAGCTGAGGATCGTCGGGGATATATCTTGCAGCGCTCCATCCCGGCGCAATGGCGCGGGGCGCTCGTCAATCAGAATACACGGAACCGGGTTGGTGGTGTGGTAGGTATGCGGACCGTGGGTGACCGGGTCGATCATCGTCTCGGCGTTCCCATGATCGGCGGTGATGATCCAGGATCCGCCACTGCGTCGAAGCGCGCCGTAGATCTCGCCCAGGCAGCCGTCCACCGCTTCGACCGCCTGCACCGTCGGCGCCATCTTACCCGAATGCCCCACCATGTCCGCATTCGCGAAGTTCATGACGATCAGATCGAGCCCACCGCGCTCGATCGCCTTCACAACCACTTCAGTAATGCCGGCCGCGCTCATCTCGGGCTTCAAATCGTAGGTGGCGACTTTCTGTGACGCGATCATCTCGCGCTGCTCACCGGCGTAGGGTTTTTCATTCCCACCATTGAAAAAGTAAGTGACATGCGCGTACTTCTCGGTTTCAGCAACGCGAAGGTTAGTCCATTGAAGCTGCGCCATCACGTCGGCCAGGATGTTGTTGGGGTACTCGCGCGGCAAAACAAACGGTACGGAGAATGACTTGTCATACTGGGTCATCGTGGTGAGGTGCAGCTTGAGCGGGGCGTCCGTTAGCGCCTTGGTCATCTCACGGCCGCGGTCGGCGCGAAAGTTGAAGAAGATGCACGCGTCCTCATCGCGGATCAGGCCTACGGGCTGGCGATGTTGATTGATGATGGTGACCGGCTCGATGAACTCGTCTGTAATTCCTTGCCGGTAGGATGCTTCAATCGCAGCGATCGGCTCCGTGGATTGCTCGCCATTGCCCAGCACCATAGCTCCAAAAGATCGCTCGATGCGATCCCAACGCTGGTCGCGATCCATGGCGTAGTAGCGGCCCGAGAGAGACGCGATCTGGCCGATGCCGATGTTTTCCGACTCGCGTTGGATCTGCTTGATGTACTGGACGCCGCTCTCGGGAGCCGTATCCCGCCCGTCCATAAAGCAGTGCAGGAAAACCTGAGCGACCCCTTGCTGCTTCGCCATTCTGAGCAGCGCATACAGGTGAGTGAGCTGCGAGTGCACTCCGCCATCGCTACACAAGCCCATAATATGGAGACGGTGTGTGCCAGCGTAGCGCATACTGTTGAGCAGCACCCGATTATGGAAAAAGTCGCCAGAGCTGATCATCCGATCGATGCGCGTCACATCCATATGGACAACCCGGCCCGCCCCGATATTGAGGTGGCCGACTTCGCTATTGCCCATCTGGCCTTCGGGAAGTCCGACAAACGGGCCTGAGGTGTGAACGAGAGTATTTGGAAACTCGCGCAAGAGCCGGTCATAGGTCGGCTTGTGAGCGGCAGCGATTGCGTTCCCTTCGAGAGCAGGCGAATAGCCCCAGCCATCCAGGATCGTGAGCACCAGAGGCTTTTTCCTGCTGCCGGGCATTACTGGTGGAACGCCTTCCGCCCTGCAAATTTGGCGGCAGGCCCGAGCTCTTCTTCGATGCGCAGGAGCTGGTTGTACTTGGCGACGCGATCCGTGCGGCTGGCGGAACCGGTTTTAATCTGTCCCGCGCGTGTCGCGACTGCGAAATCGGCGATGAAGGTGTCCTCTGTCTCCCCGGAGCGGTGCGAAACCATCGAGGTGTATCCGGCGCTCGCGGCCATCTCCATCGCTTCGAGGGTTTCGGTCAACGTGCCGATCTGATTCACTTTGATCAGGATGGAATTCGCGATTCCTCTCTCGATCCCTTGGGCCAGGCGCTCGGTGTTGGTCACAAAGAGATCGTCGCCTACGAGCTGAATCTGTTTGCCCAGCGTTTGGGTCATCCGCTTCCAGCCTTCCCAATCGTCTTCGGCCATGCCGTCTTCGATGGAGACGATCGGATACTGCCGTACCCAGTTAGCCCAGAACTCAACCATCTGATCGGAGGTGCGCTCGCTTTGATCGGACTTCTTGAAGACGTACTTACGGGATTCCTTGTTGTAAAACTCGCTGGCGGCAGGATCGAGAGCGATGCCGATCTCAGCGCCGGGTTTGTAGCCGGCTTGGGTAATGGCTTCGAGCACAACGTCAAGCGCCTCTTCATTCGATTTGAGATTGGGAGCGAAGCCGCCTTCATCTCCGACCGCAGTGGAGTAGCCACGCTTCTTCAATACACCCTTTAATGTATGGAAGACCTCGGCTCCCATGCGGAGCGCTTCGGAAAACTTCGACGCGCCGTAGGGGGCAACCATGAACTCCTGTGGATCTACCGAATTGTCGGCGTGAGCGCCGCCATTGAGAATATTCATCATGGGGACGGGTAACAGGTTGGCTTTGATCCCACCAAGATATCTATACAGGGGCGCCTGCTGCGATTCAGCGGCGGCGCGGGCGGTGGCCATCGAGACCGCGAGGATCGCATTGGCGCCGAGCTTGCCCTTGTTAGCCGAACCGTCGAGGTCGATCATTTTGCGATCAATGGCGGACTGATGTCCGGCGTCCATGCCCACAACAGCCTGCGATATTTCATCGTTGATGTGACCGGCAGCCTTCCGCGTGCCTTTCCCGAGGTAGCGGGACTTGTCGTTATCGCGCAGCTCGACTGCTTCGTGCTCACCGGTGGACGCGCCCGAGGGAGCCGCAGCGCGGCCGAAACTGCCGTCGGCGAGAATGACGTCCGCCTCCACAGTAGGATTACCGCGGGAATCGAGGATTTCGCGGCCGATTACTTTGATGATTTCCATAGAAATGTCCGTGAGCTCAGGGCGCGTAAACAAAATTTGCAAAACGAACCCAAACTCGCCCTGGAATTTTTCAAAACGAAGCCAAACTGGCTGCCTTGGGATAAAGACTATTCTACACTGCGCTCGCAAGCTCTCCTCTTTATGTTGTTGAAGAGATTGTGTATTCGCTGTGGCTGGTAAACTAAAAGGTTTCCAGTCCCTTGTAGCGCTCCAAGCGTTCGATGCTGGTGTTTGCGGCCAGAGCGTGGCAAGTTTAATTTCCGATTCTGGCGGGCCGTCGATCGGAACTGGCTTCTGCACCTGTGGCGCGAGGAAGAGACCGCGAAAGCCAGCGAATAAGGTGTGTGTGTGTCAGGCTCTGCAAAAAGGACCGGGGCACACCAGACCCGCGGGCCAGTCAGTCATCCCGCCGGAGCCCCCGTCCGCGCCGTTCTGGCAACTGCCGTTTAGCGACGGGCAGCTCCGGCGGCGCCTTCCATCGACAGCCCTGCGGCAGCTCCGCAATCGCGTCGCCCGAGCTGGTTGGTATTTCGCGCTCGCACCCTCGTCAAAGCCGGCGACGTATCCGCGTCAACCAGATTAGCGACGGGCGACGTGCGGGAAAATGTGCAGAACCTCTCAATCGCGTTTCTTGTTTTGGTTTTTCAACACGCTTCTCAGCGCAAGCGGAATAGCGCCGAAGAGGCTCGGTTGTTCCATACTCGCGCGCCGGATCTCTGGCTGGGAAACGCCCGGCACGAGATAGGCGCTGTTGACTTCCGCTTGTATCGCCGGCTCAATGAGCGGCCATGCTTTGGTAATTTGTCCGCCGAGAACAATCACTTCCGGCCCCAAGCCCTGGGCAAGGGCGCGAATGCCTTTCCCAATGAGGTTCGCGCTTCTGAGTAGTTCGGAGATTGCCGCCTGGTTACCCTCTAGCGCGAGTTGTACGAGATCGTCCATTGAACGAACGTGCACCGAATGATCGGGATGGAGTTCTTGAAACCGGCGTAGCGTCGCTCCATCGGATGCGAGCGCCTCCCAACACCCAATATTTCCGCAGGAACAGAGAGGTCCTTGAGGATCAAGTGGGATGTGGCCAAAGCCGCCCAGACCGATTCGAGTCCCGAAGTACAGTTCACCATTGAGAACGAAGCCGGTTCCGATACCCTCTACGACGAGAACAAAGAGAAAGCTATGCGCGCTCGAAACCTCCATCGGCCCATACCACAGCTCCGACAAAGCTGCGGCGTTCGCGTCGTTCTCCAGATGTACTGGCAGGCTCAACTCATCTTCAAGGAGAGATCGGATCGGCACGTTACTCCAGCCTAAATTCGGAGATGTCACGAGCACGCCTTCAATGCGATCGATTAATCCCGGAATGCTGACTCCCACCGCCGCCAGCCGTGCTCGCCTGTAGCGGGTAGTCAGGTGTGCGGAGATTTCTCTCGCCACGTGCCGAAGAAAAGGCTCTGCGTCGCTTTGGGTCTGAAGCATGCGCTGGGTCAGCACCCGTCCGTTGAAATCGCTGACCAGGTATGACGTTTGATGAACGCCGATGTTTATGGCGACCGCATAGGCCTTCTCGGCGTTTACCTGCAGATACGTGGCGGGCCGGCCGCCATTAGAAGGCGCCTCTTCTCCTTCGCAGATGAATCCAGCTTTCAGCAGCCGATTGACTACAACCGAGACGGTGCCAGCTCTGAGTCCAGTCGCTTTCACTAAATTCGTCTGCGAAACGGGCTGGCTGTTTCTGATAAGGTGCAGAAACATGGTTTCGTTGGTATCCCGGACGTCTTCCACGCCCAGAATTTTCAACGGCCGTTTTTCCTCCGATTTCATGCGCGCTCTTCTCGACTATATCAGCCGTGATGCCGGGTTACACTGAAGTCGTCAAGACTTTCACTACGGTCTTGTAAAAGTTCTGGATCGTAACGGATGAAATTGCTAGCCATCGACGTCGGGGGTACTCACATCTCGTGCGCGGCTGTTGAGGACCGGCAATTGATCGAGCGAGTGCGGCTGGAATCCGACCCTCGGCGCTGCCTCTCCACATACCTTCGGCTGATATCGCAAACGCTGAACGGCTTCATTGAGCGCCACGGAATGGACATTTCGGGCATAGCCTGCGGGTTTTGCGGCCTGGTAAATACCTCAGCCGCCTGCATTTCATCGACCAATCACAAGTATCCAGGCAGCACGGAAATTAATTTTTCCGAGTGGGCTCAGGATGAATTTGGTCTACCGCTTCTGCTCGAAAATGACTCTCGGCTCGCGCTCTTGGGCGAGAGACATTGCGGTGCGGCGGAAGGCTGTGACGACGTCGTAATGATGAACTTTGGCACTGGGATCGGCAGCGCCGCTATTATGAACGGGCGGATTCTTCGGGGACGCCATTCACAAGCAGGCATTCTAGGCGGCCACTTCATCGTAGACATCGATGGCCGGGATTGTTCGTGCGGCGCCCAGGGGTGTGCGGAAGCGGAAGCGTCCACGTTTGCGCTCAAAAATGTATGCCAGGATTGGTCCGGCTATAAAGAAAGTGCTTTGCACGCAGAAGAGCGGATCGACTTCGCGACGCTCTTTCGTTATGCAGAGCAAGGGGATTCCGTTGCGGAACAGGTGAGCCGCCACTGCCTTGAGGTGTGGGGCGCCGCCGCTGTATCGCTGATTCATGCGTACGATCCTGAAATTGTGGTTCTCGGTGGCGGAGTCATGGAGAGCTCCTTCCCTATTCTCGAAACCGTGCGTTCCTATGTAGAACGGCATGCGTGGACGCCGTGGGGCAAGGTCTGCCTGGTCCCGGCGAGGCTGGGTAGCGATGCTGCCCTGTTCGGAGCGGTTCCCCTATTTCAAGAAACCCTCTTTCATGAGACCCTCTTTCAAAAGAGTAGATGAGCTCGACCTACGACAAATACCCTTATGTTCCGGTCACCGCGGATGTCAGGGCTTGTGCGAGCGGCTGGCAAACCATCGCGCAACGTCTGCTCGTACGTTTCCAATCCGCTCACGGCGTTCTCTGTGTGGAATGCTACCCGGGTGTTCTGGTCAGGGAGATAGAGCAAGCCATCGGCCAATATTTCCCGTCGCGCGCAATCATCCGGACAACAGACTGCTTCAAACCGCCAAACGAGATCGAGGGAATGATCGCGCGCGATCTAACGGACGACCCTGTTTTCGGTCGCATCAGCGCGCTCCAGATTCAAGATTTCTTCGACCCGGAACTTCTGGCGAATGCTCGCTCCAAAGCGTCCCGTTCGCGCAATGGCATGATTATCGTGCTCGGCGCCGGAGCTACCCTCATCGCGCGCAATCCAGACCTTTTGGTGTACGCCGATCTAGCTCGCTGGGAGATTCAGCAACGCCAGCGAGGGGGACGGATTGGGAATCTGGGCGCGGCAAACGAATCCGACTCCGCCAGAGCGAAATACAAGCGCGGATTTTTCCTGGATTGGCGAGTGGCCGACCGGCTCAAACAGAGTGTGTGGTCCAGGATCGATTTCTTACTCGATACCAACGTGCCCGATGAGCCGAAAATGATCTCTGGCGACGATCTTAGAAAAGGATTGGCCTCAGCCGTCAGACGGCCTTTCAGGCTTGTTCCATTTTTCGATGCAGGTCCGTGGGGAGGGCAATGGATGCGCCGCGTTTGCGATCTGCCGAAAGAGCCGCCGAACTACGCATGGTGCTTCGATTGCGTCCTCGAAGAGAACAGCCTGCTTCTCGGATTCGGCGATCTTCGCGTAGAGATACCGGCCATCGATCTTGTCTTTGCCCATCCGCATGAACTGCTGGGAGAAGCCGTTCAAGCCCGCTTTGGCAGAGAGTTTCCGATCCGGTTCGATTTTCTCGACACGATGGAAGGCGGGAATCTCTCGCTTCAGGTTCATCCGCTGACGGAATACATTCAGGAACAGTTCGGCATGCGCTACACGCAGGATGAAAGCTATTACCTGCTGGATGCGGGAAGTGATGCGACCGGCGGCGCTTGCGTATACCTCGGTCTAAAATCGCATATCGACGCCAAGGCCATGTCGAACGATCTTCGCCGCGCCCACGAGGGCGGCGCTTCTTTCACAGTCGAAAAGTACGTGAATCGTTGGCCGGCGAAGAAGCACGATCACTTTCTGATCCCCGCTGGGACCATCCACTGCTCCGGGAAGAACAGCATGGTTTTGGAGATCAGCGCCACTCCATACATTTTTACGTTTAAATTATGGGATTGGGGGCGTCTCGATCTGGACGGCAACCCACGTCCGATTCACCTGGAGCACGGGCTCGCAAATATCCAGTGGGATCGCACGGACGCTTTCGTCAGACGCGAGTTGATCAATCAATTCCAGCCGCGGGGCGAGGGCGATTGCTGGCGCGAGGAGCGAACCGGATTGCATGCGAGGGAGTTTATTGAAACGCGCCGGCACTGGTTCACCGGAAAGACGCCGCACGATACAAACGGCGGCGTGAACGTCCTGAATCTGGTGGAGGGCGAAGCGGCGATCGTCGAGAGCCCGGATCGAGCGTTCGATCCGTTGGTCGTCCACTATGCCGAGACGTTCATCGTGCCGGCGGCGGTAGGACCGTATACCATCCGGCCAGCGTGTTCCAATACCTCGGAGCACGCCACCATCAAGGCTTTTGTTAGGACTTAGGCCGTATCGTTGATTAAATGATCGAGCTCGGGCAGGGAAGCCGCGGTGCCTATGCATCGAGAGGAACCAGCCGCGATCGATGGATTGCGCCAGTGGTGAGGAAAGGGCAAAGTCTACGCTACGCGATAAGGCAGGAGGTATCCTGCTGGTCCGGCAGGTCCGGCAAGTCCCAGCGCCGAAGAAACTGAAGAATCAGCAGCCTGAATATTTTGTCGTTCAAATCTGTTAGAAAGTTCCATTCCCAACGACTACCTTGAGTGTGGGAGGAATGGAGTCCATCTCGACCGTACACGCGAGCCAGGATGACTTGTACAGGGACGCGGTGGACAAACACGGCTCTTCACTCGAACGGCTCGCGGGCGCCTACGAGGCTGACCCGGAAAAGCGCCGCGACCTGAGCCAGGAAATTCATTTTCAATTTTGGCGGAGCTTCCAGCAGTACGATGCCCGCTGTTCCCTGCGGACCTGGATCTATCGCGTCGCTCACCATGCCGCCGTTTCCTATGTCATGCGTGAGAGGCGGATTTTTTCGACGCTTGTGAGTCTGGAAGAACTCGAAATGCTCCCGGACAAAGCGGAAGGACAACTCGCCGCGAACCAACGCATAGATCTGGACCGGCTCTCGGCGTTGATTCAGCGGCTCAAACCGCTCGACCGCCAGGTCATCGTCTCTTATCTCGAAAACATGGACGCGGTCTCCATTGGAGAAATCACGGGATTGTCACCCGGGAACGTGGCCATGAGGATTCACCGGATTAAGAACGTCCTGGCGAAGCGGTTTCAGGAAGGAGGTAGTTATGCGGGATGACTTCCACGGCGACGACCTAAGAACAATCTGGCAAAACCAACCCACAGAGGCATCGACAATGACACTGGAAAAGATTCGACAGAAGGCGCGGGAGCTTCACGCAAAGACGCGCAGGGAGCTGCTGGGGACCCTGACCGTGCCGCTCGTTGTTGCCTTGTTCTACGCTTTCGGTATAAAACAGTTCCCACCGCTGCAGCAAGTGCTACAACCGCTATTCGCGTTCGCGCTCGCCTGGAGTCTCGCCGGGCTGTATTTCCTGAATCGGGGAAAGTGGTCCGGGGCGATGCCGGGAGACTCGGGTTTCAGCGCCGGTCTCGAGTTGTGCCGGCGAGAGATCGAGCGGCGGCGTGACTATTTTCGTCACGTTCTGTTGTGGTCGTTCGGGCCGGTGCTTCTGGTGATCGGCACGTTTATTTTGGCGCTGGCGATAGTTGCTGGCAGGGGAATTTTCCCGAATGCGATGCCCTTCATAATGCTCGTCGTCGTGTGGATAGCCGCGTACTTCGTCATCAGGGTGCGAAAACAGCGCGAACTCCAACGCGAGATCGATGAATTAAACGATATCGAGAGGGAGAACAGCCTGTAATGCCAGAGTGGCGGGATATTGACCGCCATGTCATTTCGGATAGAGACGTTTGAAGGACGCCCTCCGCGATGGCCGGGGCGGCGCTTACAGTGGTAGCGCAGAAACGAATACGCTGGATGCACCGCGGAATTTGTCGGAAGGAGATTACAGGTATGAGGCGAGTCAACCGGTTCGTGGCGCTTACCGCATTCACGGCATTGCTTGTCTACGCACAGGACATTTCCGGCGACTGGCAGGGCACGCTTAAAGCGGGTCCGCAGGAACTCCGGACTATCCTGCAAATCGCGAAGAGCGATAGCGGAGCCTGGAGGGCCACGATGCTGAGCATAGACCAGAGCCCGGATCGGGGCGCCGGTATGCCAGCAACGTCATTTTCGTTGGACGGTTCAAATATCAAGTTTGCCATTGGCCAGTTACGAGGCAGTTACGATGGCAAGCTCAGTGCCGACGGAGCATCCATCAGCGGAACCTGGACGCAAGGTCCGCCGCTGCCACTCGAATTCCGGCGCGCCACCAAAGAGACGGCTTGGCTCGACCCGTCGCCGCACAAAGCACAATTCATACCAGTGGAGAATAACGTCAAGCTGGAGGTTCTCGATTGGGGTGGCTCCGGAAGGCCCTTGGTTCTATTGGCGGGTCTTGGAAACTCGGCTCACATCTTTGACAAGTTTGCGCCCAAACTGACTGCGACGTACCATGTTTACGGCATCACACGGCGCGGATTCGGCGCTTCCAGCGCTCCTTCGCCCTCCGGGGACGCGACGTATTCGGCCGATGGTCTCGGTGACGATGTTCTCGGCGTCCTCGATGCACTCAAGCTGAACCGGCCTGTGCTGGCCGGGCACTCGCTCGGCGGCGAAGAGTTGAGTTCCGTGGGCTCGCGGCATCCCGAAAGAGTCGCAGGACTGATCTATCTCGATGCCGGATATTCATACGCGTACTACGACCGCTCGCGGGGTGATTTACGAATCGATCTGGTCGACTTGCAAAAAAAGCTGGAGCAGTTGCAGCCCGGTAAGGGCCCGCAAGATGCAAGGCATTTGATTGAGGAGCTTCTCGCCACGACCCTGCCGGGGTTTGAACGCGATTTGAAAGAGATGCAAAAGAACTTGCCGGAGGCGCCCCCCGCGCAGCCGACACCGGCTCAGCTTCCACTGATTACCCAGGCGATCATGACAGGCATGCGGAAGTATACGGATATCCGGGTTCCTGTTCTCGCGATCTATGCGGTTCCCCACGCAACCGGGCTGCCCTTTAAGGATGATGCTGCGCGCGCAGCGGCCGATGCACGGGATGAGGCCACCACTGGCGCACAAGCGAAGGCATTTGAAAGCGGCGTTCCCTCCGCGCGGGTCGTTCGATTGCCGCACGCGAATCACTACGTATTCTTCTCGAATGAGGTGGATGTGCTGCGCGAGATGAACGCGTTTCTCGGCAATCTTCCTTAGCAGAAGTGCTGCCTGATCCTGGCCATACGCGCCCTTGTTATAAAGAAAACTCTCGGGCTCCACTTGGCCATATAGTCGGCTTACCGGAGGAACTGGCAGCCGTAAAATTTCGTCCGCTTCGCCTCGCGCCGAATCTCTTCGGCGATCCACATGCGCAACTGCGTCTGAGAGCCGACCGACTTCGCCGCGGCGATCGGTGGGCTTGCCCTGGGGTAAGTGATTCCACACTTCAGCGACGGAATGCGTCTGGAGTAATCGGCAGTCTTCTCATCCGACCCGAGCTTCGGCAGTGGGGATTCGCTGGCGTAAATTTTCTCTTCAATATCCTCACCCATTTGCGACAGAACAGTCGCCGCTCGTTGTCCTCGGTTTCACGGGCCGTGACCACTCGGATCCGACCTCTGGACTGCCGCCGAAACACCACAAAAGCCAACCGGCCGTCCAGGGTTTCTCTCGTAAAGCCTTGGACATGTTCGTCTGAGGGTTGGGCATGATGCCATTGCACTTGGCCGTAAGTAGGCGTCCCGCGCATGGGCGCCGTAGTGTTCGGTTCTGCCGACGGGTGCCTTCGCACCATTGACCGGATTGGCGTAGATGGAATGCCGCGCACTCTCGCGTTCCAGACGGCAACCCTGCTCCTACAAGTGATAGATCAGTTCGTGCCGCTTCACACTCGGTGAGCGCCAACCTGAACAGATAGCGGCACGAGTTCAATCAAGTCGGCGTCGAACGCCGCCGCATCGGCAGTAGGGGTTGGCAGGGGCTTGCCTTCCTCTAGAAGAAGTTGTGCAAGATCTTCAATGGCGCTGGCAATCATTAGCCGAGCGTCCGGCAGATCGAATCCTTGACTAACGGCTCCTGGGAAATCGAGTCTCCGCGACGACCATTCCGCCTGGCGCGTGGGGCAGAAAGAAAGCGACGTGGTAACGCAATACATGTTATTCTACCGCGGCTCACAAATCGCCCGGCGCCAATGCGTAAGGTCGACATTCGCGCGACGGACCAAGTCTGACCACCATGACTTTGTTGTTGAAGCAGGCGGAAACAGCTTCGCCCCGCGACGCCATCTCCACACACTTCGGTGGCGCTGATCTGGTCAGGAAGCTTCTAGCCTGCCTGTGCTGGACTTTTTCAGCAGCTTGCCCTTCTAACGCTCACGCTGCCAGAGCCGGCTGATTTGTTCGAGCGAGTAACCTCCGGTTTCAGGCACTACCGTGAGAACAAATGCAAAATTCAGGACCGCCATTCCGGCGAAGATAAAGAACGTCCCGCCGCTTCCTAGGCGATTCTGCATAACAGGGAAAAACTGATTGGCCATGTAAGCCGAGACCCATAATGCGAGCGTGGCGAGAGACATCGCGGCGCCACGCACCTTATTAGGAAAAATCTCGGAGATGACAACCCAACAAACCGCGCCGTTGCCGATCGCATGGCCGGCCACAAACGTCATAATGCCCACCGCTACACCTAAGCCGTGCGCATTACTTCGATACAAGCAGCCAATACTCGCCAATGCCACTGCCTGCACACCCGTACCTGTCAGCAGGAGGGTTCGGCGTCCGGATCGATCGACCAGCCAAATAGCGGCGATTGTGCAGATCACGTTGACGGCTCCCACCAGAACCGACTGAAAAAAGGCATCGCCGGCAGTCTGGCCGGCGCTCTTGAATACTTCTGGCAAAAACGAGAGTACGGAGGTAATCCCGCTGGCTTGTGAGAAGGCGGCCAACACCGCCCCTACGATAAGAGCCCGGCGGAACGGCCCGGCAAACAGCTCTCTGACGCCACCCTCCTCTTCGGCGAGCGCCCCGCGGATAGCGGATACTTCGGTTGCCGCTTTCGGGCGTCCATTGATCGCCACCAGAACAGCTTCCGCCTCCTGCTCCCGCCCAACCTTCATCAACCATCGCGGACTTTCGCGCGACTTCAGGATCGCCATGGCAAACAGACACGCGGGCAATATACCCACCGCGAACATCCAGCGCCAGCCATGTTCAATATTCCAGGCCGTGTCTCCCGCTCTTTGAATCAGCATGTTGACGTAGACCGCCGATAAGATCCCGGCAACGATCCCTAGCTGATAACACACCACCAGCCGCCCGCGTATACGCGCCGGCGCAATTTCCGCGATGTACATCGGCGCCACGATCGACGCCGCGCCTATGCCTACGCCGCCCACAATTCTCCACACGACGTATTGGAAGAAGCTGCCCGCCATCCAGACACCGAGTGAAGAGATCGCAAAACAGGCCGCGCAACCGTAGAGCGCTTTTTGCAAACCGAATCTGTCGGCCGCTGTTCCCGCGAGCGCGGATCCAAGGATGCATCCGACCAAAGCGCAACCAGCCGCCCAGCCAATTCCGGCGGAATCAAGGTGGAATTTTTTTGCCAGGAAGCCAATGGCTCCGCTGATGACAATGTTGTCGTAGCCGAACAGAAATCCAGCGAGACACGCGACCCCGGTGGCGACCACCAGGACTGCCGGTTGACAGGCGGACCCCTTGCTCATAAACTTTATCTTAAGCGTTGATAATGATTCAAACGAAGCGTCGGGAATTTGTGAAAGGGCTCCTGGCGGCCGGAGTTCTCCGGGCAGAGGCGGACTCATCCCGGGTTCGTCGAGTTCTGGTGGTGTTTAAGTGCCACCTCGACGTAGGCTACACGGATACGCAAGCCAATGTGATGCGGAAGTATTTTGACCAGTACTATCCGCAAGCCATGCAGGTTGCCGCGACAATGCGCGAATCGGGAGAAGACCAGTATGTCTGGACCACCGGATCCTGGCTCCTGTACGAATATCTTGAACAGGCGACCAGCGACCAGCGCAAGCGCATGGATCAGGCCGTTGCGGCGGGACAGATAGCGTGGCATGCTCTGCCCTTCAGTTGGCAAACCGAATTTCTGGATCGTTCCATGATTTCAGGGGCCCTGGGCTTATCGCAATCGCTGGACCGGCGCTTCGGCAGAAAGACCATTGGGGCCAAGATGTCGGATGTGCCTTGTCATTCTCGAGGAATCGTAGGGCCGCTTGCGGAAAACGGAGTGACGCTTCTGCACATAGGAGTGAACCCCGGCAGTCCCTCGCCAGAAGTTCCATTGGTATTCGTCTGGAAAGATCCCGACGGCGCCGCGCTCACAATGCTATATAGCCGCCGTACTTATGGCGGTATTATCGAGATACCAAGCTCGGATCTCGCCATCTCGATTGCCATGCGCGGAGACAACCGCGGCCCGCATACTACCGACGAAGCCAAGCAGGTATATGCCGACCTGCGTAGCCGCTTTCCCAAGGCAAAGATCACGGCTTCCAATCTCAGCGAAATCGCGGCGGCTGTCAATGTCTTTCGCGACAAATTCCCCGTTGTCACCGGGGAGATGGGCGATACCTGGATCTACGGATTATCGAGCGATCCCGTAAAGGTGGGCCGTTATCGCGAGATGGCGCGACTCAGGCGCGAGTGGATCAAAGACGGTCGTTTCCATACAGGCGATGCAACCGATTGCGGGTTAGTGAGCAAGCTTTTGCTCGCTCCCGAACACACCTGGGGAACCGACACGAAACGCTATCTGGATTACGACCATTACAAGCCGCGCGATCTGGTTCCGGTGCTTGACACGCAAAACTACAAGATCATGGAGACAAGTTGGAAAGAAAAACGGCGCGATATCGATGACGCCGTGGCCAATCTTCCCCCGCGCCTGCGCTCGGAGGCGAATGAGCGGCTTTCCGCACTGCGCCCGCGGGAACCCTCTCATGCGCCGCTTACGGCCCGTACCGGAAGTTTGAAATTTGAAAGCACTCACTTTGCTGTCGAACTGGATGCCCAAACGGGCGCAATTCATCGATTCGAGAGCAAAACAACGCGCCGGCAGTGGGCCTCGCCTGAGCACCCTCTCGCCTTGTTTTCGTATCAGACGCTTTCGCAAGAAGATTTCAACCGTTTCATCGCCAGCTACGTAGTCGTCAAGGCGGACTGGACCCAGCAGGATTTCGGAAAGCCGCACATCGACCGCTTCGGCGCTGAAAGCCGGGTTTGGCAGCCAAAACTCGCTGGGTGTTGGACCGGGCGGGACCATAAAGGGCATCGAATCGTGGCACAGTTGAAAGTCGATGATGTCGAGAGTGAGCGCCTCGGGCGCGTAGCGTGGCCGCAAACGATGTATCTGGAATTGCTCCTGCCCGATCGTGAGCCCGTTGTTCATGTCGATTTTTCATGGTTTGGAAAAGCAGCCAACCGGCTCCCCGAGGCAATGTGGTTGAGTTTCGCGCCAATCGCGCCCGAGTCCAAAGGATGGATGTTGGATAAGGTGGACCGCCCGGTTTCTCCCTTTGATGTCGTGGCCGGAGGGAACCGCCATATGCATGCAGTCTCGGGGCGAGTGAGCTATGGGGACGCCCTTGGTAGCTTCGTGATCGAGACCATGGACGCCACCGTTGTGGCGCTCGGAGAAAAATCGCCAATCTACTACTCGAACGATCAACCGGACCTGCAAAAGGGACTGCACTTCAGTCTTTTCAACAACGCTTGGGGTACCAACTATCCGCAATGGTTTGGCGGAGACATGCGCTTCCGCTTTTCTTTACGGGCCTGAAATGAATCGGAGAAAGCTGTCGTTATTCGCGGCGCTCATATACCTCATCGCGACTCCAGAAATTGGGAGGTCCGCCAGTCCGCTCGAGGTGACAGTGGAGCGCGGCGTTGCGGTAAAGATGCGCGACGGGCGTCCTTCTCCGCGCGGATATTTATAGACCAAAATCGGAAGGCCGTTTTCCAACGCTTCTTCAGCGCACGCCCTATGACAAGAACGGCAGACTGGGTTCCGTAACGGATTTCGGCTACAAGGCCGCGGCGCGCGGCTACATTGTGATCGTGCAAGATGTTCGGGGCCGGTACACATCCGATGGTGAATGGTACCCGTTCAAGCATGAATCGGAAGATGGCTACGACACGGTGGAATGGGCCGCATCGCTGCCGTATTCCGACGGCAAGGTAGGCATGTTTGGAGGTTCCTATGCCGCCGCAACGCAAATGCTGGCGGCGATCGCCCACCCACCGCACCTTGCCGCCATCTGCCCGGTCATAACGGCGAGCAATTATCACGATGGCTGGACCTACCAAGGCGGGGCTTTCGAGCAATGGTTCAACGAATCGTGGATGTCGATTCTTGCGCAAGACACGCTGGATCGCATGGTGCGGAATGAAACGAATGCAATGCAAGACGTCGCGAAGCTTCCTATCGCCGGTTATCCGCTATTCACTTTCCACGGGTTTCCCGCCGGATCCGATTTGACCGCTTCTCTAGCTCCGTACTTCAGCGACTGGCTTGCTCATCCCAGCTACGACGATTATTGCAAGCGCTGGTCGATTGAGGATCGCTACGCCGGCATTGTCGTTCCCGCGCTGACCATCACCGCCTGGTATGACATCTTTCAAGGAGGATCGCTGCGCAATTACATGGGGCTAAAGGCGCGGGCCGGAAGCGAGGCGGCTCGTACCGGACAGCGTCTCTTGATCGCGCTCGGAGGCCACGCGGGTTCGGGCCGCAAGATAGGCGATGTAGATTTTGGGCCCGAGGCGGCCAGGTTCGACGAAACCGTCACACTGCGCTGGTACGACTACATTCTCAAAGGGATCCGAAATGAATTCTCGAAGGAGAAGCCCGTAAAGCTCTTCGTAATGGGGATTAACGAGTGGCGCGAAGAGGATGCCTGGCCCGTACCTCGGTCCCGCGGCACAAAATATTTCCTGCATTCAGGCGGCCGCCTTTCGACCAACACGCCGGATTCCGAACCCGCCGATCGCTACATCTACGATCCTTCCAAACCCGTGCCCACCATCGGCGGGCCGTTATGTTGTGATCCTATACACCTGCGGCCCGGTCCGCGCGATCAACGCTCCATCGAAAATCGCGATGATGTTTTGATCTATTCTACCGCGGCTTTGGCTCAAGACGTCGAGGTTACCGGCCCGGTCAGCTTGGAGCTGTATGCGGCATCCTCCGCGCCGGACACCGATTTTACCGCAAAGTTGGTGGACGTTTCCCCCGATGGCTTTGCGCGAAACCTGGCCGAGGGAATTATTCGTGCCCGGTATCGCGCTTCTCAGGAAAAGCCCGAATTGATGGAACCGGGTCAGGTATATAAGTTCACCGTCGACCTCTGGTCCACCGGCAATGTTTTCCGCTGGGGACACGCCATCCGGCTGGAGGTTTCGAGCAGTAACTTCCCGCGCTTCGATAGGAATTTGAATACCGGCGAAGCTGCTGGATCCGCTCAGCGCTACGTGGCGGCCACAAACACGATCTTGCACGAGGCCATGCATCCATCGGCCCTCCTCCTGCCTGTAATACCAGCACGGTGAGATCTTCTTCTGGTTTGTTGAGAAAGCCTTGCGTAAAGCCGCATGCCAGCCGGGCGGTGTGAATCATCCAACTGCGATCCTGCTTGTCTCGCTGAACCATTAGATCAAGGTTCAGAATCTTTCCCTTGGCCGTTAAAAAAGCCTTGACCAGCGCAATTTTCTTGGCTATAGTAATTTACACTAGCTTTATTGCGCGGCTATATCTCGCGATCGCACTTTAGCTTCAGGAGGAAGTTATGACAACGAGACGTTTTCACGCGGCGGCGCTCTGGTTACTCCTTTCGGCCAGCGTTTTTGGGCAGGCGACCTATGGCACCATCTTTGGCACGGTAACCGACGCATCGGGCGCGCCGGTGCCGGACGTCAAGATCACCGTTATCAGCCAGGACCGCGGGATCACTTCCTCCACCGCTACAAATGAGTCCGGAAACTATTCGAAAACCCAGCTCCAGGCGGGAAGCTACGAGCTGGACTTCGAGAGGCAGGGTTTCCAACGCGTCGTACAAAAAGATGTGGCGGTAAGCGTGGACCGTGGGACACGCATCGACGTTCAACTCAAGGTCGGTGAAGTGCAAACGCAGGTGGAAGTAACAGGCGCGCCTCCGGCGCTGGTCACGGACCGGGCTGAAGTCAGCACCAGTCTGAGCTCCATGCAAGTGCAGGATTTGCCGATTTTGAACCGAAATCTCACTTCACTGCAACTGTTGATGCCGGGAGCGCAGAACCATATCTTCCAGCACGCCTCCAGCGAGAATCCGCAGGGAGGCTTGCAGATCAACAATAATGGCCAGCAATTCGGCTCTACCAATTTCACAGTGGATGGTATCGACAACAACAACCCTGTGCTCGGGATCATCAACGTCAATCCCAACGTGGATTCCGTGCAGGAGTTCAAATACACGACGGGCAACTACGACGCCGAGCTCGCGCAGGCGGGTGGCGCGGCGATCGAAGTGAGCACCAGATCTGGCACGAACGCTTTGCATGGCAGCCTTTTCGAATTCCTGCAGAACGACATCATGAACGCCCGGAACTCCTTCAGCGAGCCGAAAGGCCCGCCGCCGCTACGCTGGAACCAGTTTGGCGGCTCTCTAGGTGGCCCGATCAAGAAGAACAAGTTGTTCGCGTTCGGCGACTACCAGGGTACCCGGCGCCGCACCGGCGCCTCGCTGCTGACCACCACTCCAACGGCCGCCGAGCGAAATGGAGACTTCAGCGCGCTGGGCGTTCCGATTTATAACCCAGCAACCGGCGACGCCAACGGCGCCGGGCGCGCGCAATTCCTGAACAACCAGATCCCGTTGAACCAGATCTCGCAGCCTGCCAAGAACCTGTTAGCCCTGCTGCCACTGCCGAATTTCGGGCCGCCCGGCGCGTTCAACAACAATTACATCGCCACGGGCTCAGAGCTGTTTGACACCAATCAATTCGACCTTAGGGTGGACCACGATGTCAGCGACAAGCTCAAGTATTTCGCACGCTATACCTACGCTGGCTTTTTGAAGAATTCCCCGCCCGCTTATGGGCCGAAAGCCGGCGGTCCCGGTTTGTCCGGCCTGCTGTTTGCGGGCAATGCCGAAGCGCGCAATCAGAACCTCGGCGGCGGAATGAATTACATTTTGGGTCCTACGTTTTTGAGCGACTTCCGCTTCGGATTTTCGCGCTACCGCGTGGACGTTTTGCCGCTTGATTTCGGCTCCAACACCGACGAGGCGGCCGGACTGCCGGGCCTCAACCTGCCCAATCGCCCGGACACTTCAGGGATTTCGGCATTTACGATTCCCGGCAGCGGCGGCTTCAATTTCGGTTACAGCACTTCCATCAATCAGTGCAACTGCCTGCTGCATGAGCGGTATCAGTTGTTTCAACTCGCCAATACCTGGACCAAGATTCTAGGTAATCACAGCTTCAAATGGGGCGCGGACGTTCGCCGCGCGCAGAACATCCGCGTTCCGAGCGATAACCGGCGCAACGGAAATTTCACCTTTAGCCCGTCAGTAACCGGGGCCGCGGGAGTCTCCGGCTCCGGTCTGTCCGTAGCCAGTTATCTGCTGGGCCTGCCGAGCCAGTTTGTCAGGTTCGCCGAGCAGAAGACCGACCCCGAAGACATGCAATGGAGCATGTACTATTTTGCGCAGGACACCTGGCGCGTGACGAGCAAGCTGACCTTCAGCTACGGACTGCGCTGGGATACCTGGTTCCCGGATAGGAGCGTTCATGCGGGCGAAGGGTCGCGCTACGACGTGACTACGAATTCGATCCTCGTGGCGGGCGTCGGCGGCAACAGCAAGTCGGCGAACGTCAACACCCAGTGGCATAATTTTTCTCCGCGCCTGGCAATCGCCTACCAATTGAATCCCAAGACGGTGATTCGCACGGGCTTTGGCCGCAGTTACTATCAGGAGATCTTCGGATTCACGTTCAACAACATCGCCAATAGCTATCCCACTCTGATCACGCAGGCGATTTCGCAACCTACCACATTTACCGGGGCATTTTCCCTGGCGCAGGGGCCGCCCGCGGTTGTATTTCCGCAGGTCCCGCCCAATGGCATTCTGCAACTGCCAAATCTGATTGGCGCGAACTATCTGCCGGCGGACATCAAATATCCATACGTGGATTCATGGAACTTTTCCGTTGAGCGGCTGCTGGCGGGAGATATGACGGCGACCGTGTCTTATGTTGCGAACGCGGGGCGCCACCAGAAGTTGGGCGTGCTGAGTCCGCGAGGCATTCCTCTCAATCAAGCGATCCCCGGCCCGGGTCCGCTGAACCCGCGCCGCCCGCTGTTTAACAAGTTCGGCCTTACCCAAAGCATCACCGACCTATCCGATGGCGGAAGCAACAGCTATGAATCGCTGCAGACCAAGCTGACCAAGCGCTTTTCGCGCAATTACTCTCTGCTGTTGACCTATACCTGGTCGAAGACGATCGACACCCAGGGCGGACTGGAGCTGAATAACAGACTGAATCGCGGACCGGCGGACTACGATCGCGCCCACGTCTTTACCGCCGGACATATTTGGCAGCTTCCATTCGGCAAAGGCAGGCAGTACCTCGCGAACACCGGCCGTCCGGTGGACTACCTTCTCGGCGGCTGGCAATTCTCCGGGATCACGACCTTCGAGAGTGGCGTGCCGTTCTCGCCTACTCTGATTAATACGAGTTCCATCAATGCCGATATCCCATCGCCGGACTTCCGTCCCGATCGCATTCTGAGCATCGACCCCACGAACGTGCCCGGAGGCCAGAATCGCGATCACTGGTTCAATCCGGCCGCGTACCAGGTTCCGGGCCCGTTTCTATTCGGCACCGCGGGGCGCAACTCTTTGCGCGGCCCGAACCTCTTCACCGCCGACTGGTCCTTGGACAAGCGTTTCGCGATTACAGAGCACAAGTCTCTACAATTGCGATGGGAAGTATATAACGTCTTCAATCGAACCAACCTGGCGGATCCGACCACTCAAGGGGCAGCGCCCGGCTCCCCGATCGATGCCGGCGCCAATAGCGTTGCGCGAATCACTAACCTTCTCATCGGCACTAACATGCGCCGGATGCAACTAGGCTTGCGGCTTGATTTCTGAACGCCTCCGGCCGCGTCTCGAGGCTTCATGCCGAACTGCTGGCGCATACGAGGACATGGGTGATTTGGAGCTACCCGAAGGCGCCGAGTTTCCCGCAATCGAGCAGGTCATCCGCGCGAGAGGCGCTGACCTTGAAACTCGTCGAAAGATCGGCATGAGCATCGAAATGAACGGATCGCCATCCCCGCGAATCGATGCCCGATGGAAGGGCCGTATACCATCCGGCCAGCGCGTTCCAATACCTCGGAGCACGCCACCGTCAAGGCTTTTGTTAGGACTTAGGAATTGTGTATAAATAACTGCTTCAATTAACCCTGATTGGTGGTAGCGTTAAAGAGTGATTGGTTCGGTTAGTTCTGAGCGTGGTATTCAGCAGCGCTATGAGGGACTGTCACCGGTTCTGA
>JBPCOQ010000207.1:0-33024 GCA_051000095.1 Bryobacteraceae bacterium
TGACGAGATCAGATTTTGCGATCAAAAGGAAGCGCGATGGGCCGGCGCAAGAAGGACGCCGGGCTCATGCCGCACAACAATGCGAAGACGAGATCCTCACAACTGCCGCTTGCGGCTTAGTTCAACCGCTCTTATGTTCGGCGTCTGTCTGGCTCAAGACTGGCAGACGGCGGGGCTGCAGCTCATTTACTGCTTGATCTACTTCGTGCTGCTCACGTTGCGGTCCCGAAACCTGCTCTCGCTGGACGCTTGGTGGGTAAACAGGGATCAAGCTCGAGCTCCTCGCCAATCGGACATCTAACCGTTACACAGCGCATTTCCTCTAGGAAATCCAATCTGATCTTCCGCGTCTAACGTAATAGTGGCTAAGGGGGATCGTGCACGCCGCCACAATGGTGCTCGTATTCCTCGCAAGTAACGAATTTAGTTTTTCGGAGGAGAAATGAAGTCTTTCGTACTAGTCGGCCTAGCCATTGCTGGGACATTATGTAGTGTTGTCCCCTACAGCCAGGCTGCGGTGATCAACCAAACCTATTCGGGCGGTTTTCCCGGCACGATCTCGGGAACTCTGCCTAATCAGGGGACTGCACTCGAAGAGTCCTTCACGTTACCGTCAATCAGCAATCTGACCATCACCACCACGTCGTATGCGACCGGTGGTTTTGAGACCAATCTGCTGCTCTTTAACTCGATGGGCAAATCCATCAACTCTGGAATCCCGTTCGGCGCGCCAGATCCCAAGACCGGGATCGTGGGCGATTCTCGTTTAACAGCGCCGAATCTGCCGGCGGGCATGTATACGCTCGCGTTGACGGATTTCCTGCTGAACCAGTCCTTCACCGCCACAAACCTGTCCGATGGCTTCAACGACAACTCCGGAAGCGGCACGAACTTCGTTGATGGGAACAATAACCCGCGGACCGGAAGCTTTGCATTCACGATCAACGCTCCCGCGCCGGTACCCGAACCCGGTACAGCGTGGTTGGCGGCGCCCTTTCTGGCGGTACTCGCGATGCGTACAAGGAAAGGCCTCTCCAAGCAAATCGATCGTTGATTTTCAATTCTCATAGGAGCAAAACAACATGGCAAAACCAAACATCATTACAGATGCACTCTCACTTTCCTCCAACCGGCGCGGCTTGTTGAAGAAGCTCGCCATCGCCGGCGCGGCCGTCGGCGCCACCAACCTGCCTTTGAGCGCGCAAACTCCCTCGCCTAGCGACGTCGTACAGTTCGCGCTGAACCTCGAATACCTGGAGGCCGAGTTTTATTCCATCGCTACGACCGGGCAGAACCTGCAGCAGCGAGGTGTCCCGATCGATGGAAGCGGTAACTCGGGTTCCACGAGGACCAACTTCGGTCAGGTGAACTTCGGGAACAATCTGGTCCTTACGGGCGGGTCGGCGAGGGACATCTCATCCGATGAGATTGCTCACGTGATGACGCTCAGGGCCGCGTTGACCGCCAACGGCATCAGGCCCATTGCCAAGCCCGCTATTGATCTCGATGCCCTTGCATCGATGGGTGCATCGCTGGCAAATCAGCAAACGTTTCTGGTACTTGCCCGTGCCTTCGAGGACATCGGGGTCAGCGCCTACAGCGGAGGGGCGGCCTTCTTATCGGGAAGTCCCTATCTGATGACAGCAGCGCGGATTCTCGCCGTGGAAGGCCAGCATACCGGCGACATCCGCCTGCAAATCGCTCGTCTTGGCATCCCGACGTTCCCGCTGGATGGCGGGGACGTTATCCCTCCGCCCTCCGGATCGAATTTCTATTCGACCAATAAGGCAAACGGACTGTGCGCATTCCGAACGCCCGGACAGGTCCTCTATCTTGCCTACGGCCTGATGGCGAACGTGACTTCGGGCGGTTTCTTCCCCAGCGGCGTGAATGGCGCGCTGAACATGTCGAGCGGCGCTGCAACCGCCGCCAATCTCAATTAGCCCGTCCGGCAAAGGAGAGTCGTAGGTCAGGCTCTCCTTACTATTAGCCGCGGAAGAAGATACGCCAGGTGGTGACTACCAATGCGTGGGTGACCATGCACGCCCTTACGCTGCGGGCTCGGATAAACGCCAGGCCGTAGAACAGTCCAGCTAATCCGGCGACTGCCGCGAAGCGCCAGTTCGGGAAATGCCGCATTGGCAGGTGGACCAGGCCGAAAATGACGGATGTTACCAGCAGCGCGGCGATCTCGCTGTGCAGTCCGCGAGTGAGTAGTTGTTGCAGGAAGCCGCGGAAGAAAAACTCCTCCGCCAATGCCAAAACCCATAGGACACCCAGAAAAGTTCCGAGCACGTACAGAGGGAACTCCCACCACGCCACCGCGAGCGGACGGTAGCTGGCGACGCGCAGGAAGTACGCCGCGATTACGCCGACCGGTATGAAGTAGAGGAACTGCTCGATTCCGATTCGCCACTCCCCGGGGTTTGGGACGAAACCAAAACGCACGTTCTCCAGCCGGCGGATGGACAACACAGACATCAAGCCAATCCGGACCCACATCAGGCGTCCGAGTACCTCGACCTGCAGGTTCGGGAAAGGACGGACATAGATGCCGGGGAAGATTTTGTAAATAAAGACCACTCCCATAAAGGCCAGGAATAGCAGGTCAATCAGCGTAGATGGCCGGATCCAGGCGTACCAAAAGCAAGCCGCGGCGGCAACGGAGATCAATAACAGGAACGAAAGGAAGTGAAACGAATGAAGTTGCAAGCTGACGTATAGGTACGGAACTATCGCACTTACGGTCAGCAGAGCTGCCCGAGCGAACTTGGATTTGATCCGGTCGAATAACTTGCGTGCTTCCGGGAAGCCCGGTACCAGGTAGAAAGACAACTCGAGCAAAAGAGCAGGAACCAGGATCACTTCGAGATGCCTGGGTATATTCTGTTGTTGGAAGTAGAAAAACGCCGCGATGCATCCACAAGTCCACACCGCTACCAGCGCGATCAGGAACTGGCCCATCGGCTTCATGTTAGCATCGCTGCTGCCGTGCGCAGCCATTTTAATCGCCGACGACGCGCCCGCCGGTCTGATTCGCCGCGTGGCCGCTCGCGAGACCGAGACCCAAGCGGCGCAGAGCCACTTCACTTACGAGCAAAGCGTTACGATCGAGGAGCTTGACAAGCACGGCGCGCGGGCAGGCGAGTACCGCGAGGCGCGGGACATCATCTTCTCCCCGGCCGAGGAGCGGACCGAGCGGCTGGCCGGAAAGCCATCGAATACGCTGACTCATCTTCAATTGACTGACGAAGACTTCCGCGATATTCGCGAAGTACAGCCGGTCCTGCTGACGACAGATCGCAGTATGCTGTACGAGACGAAGTTTCGAGGCGAGGAAACGATGGATGACGTACCCTGCTGGGTAATTCAGATCCGTCCGCGGCAGATCCTGCAAGGACAACGCTTATTCGATGGATTGATTTGGGTGGATAAGTCGGATTACTCGATTATTCGAAGCGAGGGAGAGGCGGTTCCACAGATCCGGACCACGAAGACCGAGAACCTGTTTCCGCACTTCACGACGATGCGCCGGAAGGTAGACGGCAACTATCGGTTCCCGGTGACTACTTACGGCGACGACACGCTGTATTTCCGTTCGGGTCCACAGCGCCTGCGGCTGATGATTCGATACAGTAAGTACCTGCGCTTCGGCGCAGACACCAAAGTCATTTTCGAGAAGTGAACATTGTCCGCGACGGGTTCGTATTAGTGTTGGGAAGGGAGAACAAAATGGTAACTCATGTGAAACTGGCCGGGATTCTGCACATCGTGTTAGGTGCAATGGGGATTGTTGCCGGTCTGGTAATTTTGGCAGTCTTCGGCGGCATCGCCGGAATCGTGGGTTTTTCGGATCACTCTTCGGATGGCGCGGTGGCGATCCCGATACTGGGAGTGATCGGAACCTTTATCTTTCTACTGCTGCTTGCATTGTCGCTGCCGAGCGTGATCGCGGGCTTTGGGCTGCTCGCCTTCCGGCCGTGGGCGCGGATTCTGACCATCGTGCTCTCCGTCCTGCACCTGTTGAATTTTCCATTCGGAACGGCGCTGGGCGTGTATAGTCTATGGGCGCTGCTGGCACCCGAAACAGCCCTGCTCTTTCATCCGAGGGAGCCCGTGCAGGCTTACCGGCGGGCTTAGCTGTCGACAGCCATTTGTCTGGACTGCAACTGAGGAGGGCGTTCAAAAAAAGCTATCTCGCTGCCGCCGGACGCTAGGCAGCCGAGTTGTCGGCCTCTGTTCGCGCGCGCCTGGAGACGAGTGCCAGGGGATCGGGCCGCATGATGTCTTGAAGCAAAGGCTAGGCTGGTTCAAGGTGGGCGCTTAGGCCGGATTTTTCATGGGCTCCTATGTTACACTTTCAAACCGGAGGAGACACATGAAAAAACTAGCAGCTTCTTGTTTTGTTATGGGGGGAGTAGCTTGCGCGCTAGCGCTGTGCGCGGCTCAGGCACAAGCCGCCACCCTTTTTACTTACAACGGTTTTTCGAATACGTCCGGGCTTACGCTCATCGGGAACACAACTACAGCCTCGACCATCGATGGCGCCGTGCTTCGGCTGACTACCGCGGGCACAGGCGAAAGCGGCGCGGCCTACAGCACGCTGCCGGTCACGCTTGGCGCTAACAATACTTTCAGCACCATGTTCCAATTCCGTTTTACGAATCCGGGTGGAATTGACCCGGCTGACGGCATTACCTTCCTGCTGGCGGCCAACCCCTCAGGCTTGGGTACGTCTGGTGTCGGCCTTGGTTACGCCGGGGTTCCCAACAGCGTCGCTATCGAGTTCGACACATATAACAACGGCGCCGGCGACGGTAACAGCAGCAATCACGTGGGCATCGATACCGGGGGCAATCTGACGGATAGCAGCCTGACGAACGTGTATGGGAATCCATCCTGCGGCTTTGCGAACGGCATCCCAGCTCAGAACCCTAATACGGCGGCGGGATGCCTGTCGAATGGACATCTGTGGACTGCCAATATCAGCTATAACGGCTCGAACCTGACGGTCACGCTGCTGGATCCGGCGGAGATGTCGAGCTTCACCGCCATTAACGGCGCTGCGATCAATCTCGCGTCAATTCTCGGCACCAACACGGCATTTGTTGGGTTTACAGCAGGCACGGGCGCGGGATTCGAGAATCACGATATTGTGAATTGGCAATTTGCGAATACCGCACAAATCACAGGTGTACCCGAACCAGCCACCCCGCTGCTGCTCGGCACGGGTTTGCTGGCTCTGGCTTGGCTCGCCGGCAAGCGCGCTGTGTGAATACTGCCAAGATGAAACGGTTTTCGGTTTTTATTTTTCTTGTGACGGGATTCCCGCTCGCCGCGCAATCCCAGCCTCCAGGCGATCCCTTTGTGGGGCGCTGGGATTTCAACGTCGGCACGCGAGCCAGTTGGCTTGGCATCACGGACCACGGCGGAAGCTTGGAAGTGTGGTTTCAGCCCACTGGCGGCAACGTGTATAAGGTCCAGGACGTGAAACGAAGCGGGTCGCACCTGACCCTCAACCTGTCACGCCAGATGACCTGGGAGCTTGACGCCCGCGGCGGGCAACTCACCGGAGCTCAGAAGCGTGGCGAGAATACAACCGCATTGACGGGCGTCCGCGCGCCGGAGTTGAAGCGCGGCGCGCCCGCGGCCTGGAGCAAACCGGAGCCGCTGTTCAACGGAAAAAATCTGGATGGATGGGAGCCACTGGGAAGTCCGGCCGACAGCCACTGGGTGGTGAAGGAAGGACTGCTGGTGAACGAAGCGCATGGAGCGAACCTCAAGACGACGCGCAAGTTTGACGACTTCAAGTTGCATTTTGAAGTCAACTGCCCCGACGACGCTAATAGTGGGTTTTATTTGCGTGGCCGTTATGAAGTACAGCTTGAATATGAGCCGCTAAGCAACAATCCGCCGGAGCGCCGGATGGGCTCCATCTACGGACGTATCGCGCCCAAGGGCGATCTGCCGCGCGCGCCTGGCCAGTGGGAGACGTTCGACGTAACCTTGGTGGGCCGCACGGTGACGGTGGCGCGCCATGGCGTCACGACGATCGATCACCAGGAGGTTGAGGGCATTACCGGCGGCGCGCTGGACGCGAATGAAGGCGAGCCCGGTCCTTTCTACATTCAGGGCGATCACACCGGCGGCTTGAAATTCCGCAACATCACGGTATCGATTCCGAGATAGTGTCAAAATCAATAGCAATCAACGTTCGCGGACTCATGCCACTTCTGGAAGTCTTCGACTTGCCAATTTCGGTCGCGTTCTACCGCGACCTGTTGGGGTTCGAATTGGTATCGGGAGATGAGTCGTGGTGGTGCATGCTCAAATTGGGGGAGGCAACGCTGATGCTGAACACGGCGTACGAGAACGACGAGCGGCCACCCGCGCCCGAAACCGGGCGGGTACGCGGCCACGCCGACACATCGCTGTACTTCTCGTCGCCTGACCCGGACGAAGTTTACGCTCATCTGCGCGGGAAAGGGTGGGCCGTAACCGAACCCATGGTCACGAGCTACGGAATGAGGCAGGTATCGACCACGGACCCGGACGGTTTTCAGCTTTTCTTTATATGTCCCGCTGGATCATCAAGCTGATCCACGACTCGATTCCGAAGTAGGGCGGCTTTCCCACAATTCTCACTGCTGCACACAGGTTGCGTTGTTGAATTCCTTCTGAATTCCGGCGTAAGCCGCGGTGCGTGGCTCTCGGGGCGATACTGCTGCTGGCAAGCCGGGCCGGGGCCGCAAGACTGTGCGGGAGCCTCACCGGTCTTTCATCCTAAAAACGGCACCAGTCGGCCAGAGCTGCCGATGATCTTCCCACCCAGAAATGAGCGGAACGCAGCAATGGCGGCTATACCGGGCGATCGGCTACCGGACCATGGCGGATGCGCTGGCCCGATCGGCACCCTGAGAAGATTCTCGATTGGAGCTAGCGCGCGCTTCACGCGATCAGGGACCGCTTCCTGACGGTCGCGGCTCGGTTTGTCGCGGGTCGGTTTGTCGCGGCTCGGTTTAATGAGCAAGTGGGGGATCGGTTTGATAAGCAAACGGGGGCACTACGTTGAAGGCGGCAGCTTCGATACGATCAGGTCGGCGATTCGCCAGAACTGCTCGAGGTCTGCTGGTTTTTTGAAAAAGGTGGCGCCCAGGCTCTCGATCAGTGCATGGTCCTTCGGTGAATCCGATGAGCTCATCACAATCACCGGTGTCATGCCGCAGTGCAGGTGAGCGCGGAACTGTTGGAGCACCTCCTGGCCATCCTGCTTCGGCAAGCTCAGATCCAAGAGAATAATGTCGGGGCAAGGCCGGTCTAAACCGATGCGGCTTAGATAATTGGCTGCCTCCTCCCCGTCTTCAGACACATGGAGGCGGTGGTCGAGGTGTTTCTCTTCGAGCGCCTGGCGGATCAGATACACGTCGGCTGGATTGTCCTCGGCTAGAAAAATCTCGATTTTTCGAGACGCTGAGTCCACGCTGGCTACCGATGCTCCCATGTTAGACCAATGCGCCACAGGCGAGGATTGCCAATGGTAGGTGCCGGACTGAATCCCGTCACATACTGGCGATCGAGCAGGTTCTCAAAGGCCGCCCGGGCTGTCAGCCAACTATTCAGGCGCTGCTCGGCCGACAGTTGCACGGTCGCAAAACCCGGCAAGCGGAACTGATTCAGGTCGTCCTCAAACTGCAGGCTATAACTTCGAACGCCGGCCGACACCAGGGTTCCACGGTGCTGGTAGGCGATGCCCCCGCTGCCCTGATGGCGAGGTATCTGCGGAATTCGGGCTCCCGTCGTGTATCTTGAATCGGCTAACAGATACGACAGCTCGCCGCGCCAATGGTTCCAGGCGCGCCGCACATTGGCTTCCATGCCGCGCGCCAGAGCCGAAGAGGTATTCTGCCGCTGCCGGATGATGGTGGACCCGGTTTGCAGCGTCACGTTATTGATCAAGCCCGTCAAGTCGTTCCGATAGAAAGTAATGCTGGCCCGGGTGGATTCTCCTACCAGATCGAATCCCGCTTCGGCTCCGAATAATTTCTCGGGACGGAGATTCGCGTTTGCCTCGGTAATTACATTGCCGACCCGGAATTCGCGAAACAGCTCATTCAGGGTGGGCGCGCGAAAGGCCCGATACACCGAGCCTCTGGCCCGCCAGATCCCGTGTCCTATCGATACTCCTCCGCTTGGGCTGAAGAATGTTTCACCGCGCCCGGTGAAGTGGTGGCGCGCCCCGGCATAGAAAGTCAGCGGGCCTAGCGTGACATCCCCCTGCCCAAAGACGCCGTGCTCCAATTGCGACCCACCGCCGATCCGCAAGATCGTTGGGAGCAATTTGTCGGTGCTGGCGCCCTCCACTCGTTGCGCGTCGGCGCCCGCCAGCACATGCCAGTGCGAAGCCGCGTGGCGCCACAAAGCCGCCGATCCCAGTCCGTGTGAGGGAACAGTCTGCCGGTAAGAAAGCGTCTCCGAGTTGCGCTTCGGCCCAATCGCCGAGAAGCTGGAGTGAAAGCTCTCTTGCGTGTAATAGCCGAGCACGGAGACCTGATCGCGCGTCCACTCGCGCGAATAGTTTCCCGCAAGCGAGCCCAGCCCGGTCGAGTTGGTCTGAAGCGCAGTTCCGTTCTCGCGATGCTCGGCGAGCAGATCGAATCGCACGAAAAACTTATCCATCTTTCCGAAAAAGTCGAGGCGCGTGTCCACCGCGACAAAGCGCACTCCAGCCGGACGGTCCACCGCTCCGCGTATCGAAGCTGGGACGACGAAATATCCGCCGGTTGTGAACGCCCGTCCAAAACCCGAGATCGCGAAGTGCCGCCACAGGTTGGATGCACCCGCGGTCACTTCATGCGTATTGAGATTGCCGCCTTCGTAGCCGGCGTCATAGCGGCGGGTTTCCGCCGGACGCGAAAAAAGCGCGATCGCTCCTCCCAGCGCGAGATCGCCAAACACGCTGGTGGACGCCCCGCGAGAGATCTCGATGCGCTCCAGTTCTTGCGGAGCGAAGCGATCCCAGTACACCCATCCACCGAACGGATCATTTTCGGGGATGCCATCCCATAACAGCAGGGTCCGGCTCGCGCCCGTCGATCCGATTCCGCGCAGCGAGACGCCTTGCGTGGTCGGATTCGCCACAATGCTGGAGGTGCGCCGGAATAGCGAAAATCCGGGGATCTCTCGCAGCCGGTCATCAATGTTTACGCCCGCAGCTTCCTGGATGCGAAGCTGGTCCATCACGCTAATGCTCGCGGGAGCCTCGGCTGAAATCGTCCCGGTAACTGTGATCGAAGTCTTTACCGGTTCGAGCGCCGGCTTCGGTTCCTGACCAGGATCAGTTTGCGCGCCCAGCCAGAGCGGTTGAATCGTCAGCGCCCAGAACGCGAACGTTCGTCTCAGCCAAGTCCCAGCCCGCGGTAAGCAGGCGCTCGCGCGAGAGGCTGAACACGACCTGGAAGACGTTCTCGGCATTTTGCGCAGGCAGCGACTTCCCAGGGGCAGGCGCAACTGTAGCAAGATACCTCAGGATAGTATAGACGTCGGCTTCTTCTGGAACCTGGTGGTCCACCTGTTGTGTGCAAAATCGAAGCCGCGCGCCACGCTGCGCCATGTTCCACGCCAGGAAAGCGCAGCAATCGACAGCGCGCTCAAACCAGGCAGTCTTTTGTTCAGGTACATCCAAATCCAGAAATAGAGCGACAGACCGTTCCTGCTCCCGCGCGAATTCGCGCACCTGCAGATCGCCAATGTGAGCGGTGGCCTTCCAATCGACGTGGCGCGCGCTCTCGAGCGCTTCGTACGGACGGATGCGATAAAAATCGTTCCCCTGACCGCGGAAAAACGACTCAATCTCCCCATTTAAAGCGATCAGTAATTCGTCAAAGCCCTCCTGCGGATCGATAGAAGGATACACGATCACTTCGCGGCGAAGCAGCACGTTCATGCGGCGTTCGGAGAAGCCGAAGGGAAAGCGCGTCGAGAAGCGAAAATTGTTCTGGCGATAGGAACCGCGCCGCTCAAAGTACAATTCCACCGGCTCTTCGATGCGCGTTCCGCCGGGGATCACCGGAAAATATAGCGGGGCGGAGAGTCCGCTGTTCCCGGGAGCCGTGACGTGGATCGAAAACGAGGCCATCCATCGTTTTTCGTTGCGGATTACCACTCGTCCCAGCAGCTTGCGGCGGGCACAGAGATGGTCGGGCGTCACAAAATCCAGGGCCAGCCCAGCCAGGGATAGACGGCTGATGAACCCCGAGATCATCAGGGTTGCCAGCATGGCCGCCAGGATCAGGAAGAGTAAATTGTTAGCGGAGCTGAAGGCAGCCAGCGCTACCAGAATCCAGGTAAGGGTGAACAGCAGGCCCAGGCGGGTGATCTGCTGCCGTGCGCCGAAGTCCAGCGCATGCTGGAGCCTGCGCCAAAGATTCATGTTTGCAAGGGGCGAGGCAGGGAATAGGTCAGGATCACCAGCGCGATCCAAAGCGAGTCGGCCAGCAGAAGGTGGACCAGTTGCAGCCAGACCGGTGCAAGCAGCAGGAGGTTGATGCCGCCTGCGCAGAGTTGCAGGATCACCAGAAAAACAGCCCACCGGGATGCCTTTGCCGCGGGAACCGAAAGTGCCGCCGCTAAAAAGAATGCACCGGCGCAGCCAGCCAAGATGGGGTGGATAACGCGCAGACGAAGCAGAAAGTGCGCGGTGGTCGAGAAATCCTGTTGGAACCCGGCGGCAAAGGACGTCGATGGAAAAAGCGTGTCGCCCAAGGCCGCGATGGCGCCGGTCACGCTCACTGCCAGCGCGATGGGCAACGTAGCGGCAATCAGCCCCGATCGGCGGCCAGCCCAGGGATGGCCCGCAAACCACGCCGTGAGAGTGAGCATGGCCAACAGCAATTGAGTATTGACTAAGTGCGCGGAGAGGTAAATGGCCCGGCCCACCGAGGCGTTCTGGTCGACATAGTTGAGCAGCACCAGTCCGGCGCCTAGAAGCGCTTCCGCCAACAGAAAGCCGAAGGACCACGCTGCCGTCCGGCGAACCACGTGCCCGGTAGGGAATGCACGGAAAGCCCAGAAGCAGAGCGCCGCCACCGCCAGCAGCGCGACGGCGCTGGTCATCCGATGAGTGAATTCAATGACGGTCGCAAGTTGAGGCGCGCGCGGCACCACTACGCCATTGCACAGGGGCCAATGGCTGCCGCAACCCGCTCCCGAGCCTGAGGCCCGCACATACGCGCCCCACAGCACCACGAGCATGTTCCAGCCCAGCACGCCCCAGGCGAACCGGCGGAAGTGATCGTGCGCGCGCCAGGCGAGCGGAGAGCTTACAGCTACTTCTGCGATCGTGGCCAATCGGCTAGTCGAGGGTAATCGATTCCACCTTGATTACGTCCCCGTCCATAGTTCCCGTGACTGTCGCCTTTAGATCCTTCTCCTTTTCGGAGGCCTTCAGGGTAGCGAGAGCCTTGGCATTGCCGGCTTCGTCAAATTTCACAAACTTGCCATCGGCGGTCACCAGGCCGTAGCCGCTCTTAGAGCAATTCGGGGAAGTCGCGCATTTTCTGGTGTGGTTGGCCAGATCATTGCCGTGACACATGACATCGACAACGGTACCGGTCCAGGTCTCGGCGAATGCCGCGGCCGAAAATAAAGCGAAGGTCACAAACAGTTTCTTCATTGCTCCAGTTTACCCGATAAGAGAATTTCCGGGGCTGAGAGCAACGAAATCTCCGAGTTTCCGGGCACGTCTGGTAAAATGGGATGGTAGTCGGGTTACAGCTCCGTTACTCGATTTAACCCTTGCATCCTTGGTTCGCCATGTTTATACTGGCTTTTTTCGCCATGGTTTAGCCGTATGTTGATCTCGAGAGACGAATTCGACCCATTAGCCCCCCAACGCGAGGCCGCCATGTTTTACGGCCTGTTCCTACGCGGGCATTCGGCCGACACGTTGCGCCGGGACATCGACGTTCCCAAGCCGGTTCTGGAGAAATGGCTGCGGGCCCAGCGCTACGAGAACGGCTTCCGGGACACTCTCAAGCGTGTTTACACCTACCGTAAACAGGTGCTGGCGATCTTTGACGAGTTGGTGCACAACGAGAAAAACCGGCCTAGTATACACTAGGATTTGACCTTACCCATCTATCAGGTTGACGCTTTTTCCAGCCGGCTCTTCTCCGGAAACCCGGCCGCCATTTGTCCTCTCGAAAGCTGGCTTCCCGACGACCAGTTGCAATCCATTGCCGGCGAGAACAATCTTTCGGAGACCGCGTTTTTTGTCCGAAACGGGGATGGCTACGAGTTGCGCTGGTTCACGCCTTCGGTGGAAGTGGATTTGTGCGGCCACGCCACGCTGGCTTCGGCGTTCATCATTCTTACGCGGCTGACGCCACATGAGAACAGCGTCCGGTTTCAGACCAAGAGCGGCGAACTGGTGGTGGATCGAAAGGACGGATTGCTCTCGATGAACTTCCCGTCCCGGCCGCCCTCTAAATGCGAGGTTCACCCGCGTCTGGTCGAGGCACTCGGGTCGGAGCCTGAGACAGTGCTGGCCGCCCGGGACTACCTGGCGATCTATTCGAACGAGGAGCAGGTGCGGGCTTTGAAGCCGAATATGCAGCTTCTGAGCGAAATCGACCGGTTCGCGGTAATCGTTACGGCGCCGGGCGGCCGGAGCGACTTTGTATCCCGCTTCTTTGCGCCCGGCAAGGGCGTTCCCGAGGATCCCGTGACCGGCTCGGCGCACTGCACTCTGATCCCGTATTGGGCCAAGCGGCTCGGCAAATCGAAGCTGCACGCCCTGCAGGTGTCGGCGCGGGGAGGCGAGCTGTGGTGCGAGGACCAGGGAGCGCGCGTGTCGATGGCCGGCTCGGCAGTGTGTTTCCTCGAAGGTGTTATTACGCTGGAACTAGCGGCCGCGGCCGCGTAGCATAGTTAGTATTGGTCTCAGAACCACACAGGCTCGAAAGCCTGTGCCACGTAACACAGGCTGCCCAGTGCTTTCGATTATTCCACAACGCTCGCGCCGGATCGCATCCGGCATGTCTTGGACTGTCTGCACGCTCGTTCTCATCCTAAATGTGTATAGGGCTTATACTCAATCACTAACAATCGACGAGGCATTTACATACTCAGAGTTCGTCGCCTCACCTCTTAGAAGCACACTCGCTCACTTCGATGCCAATAACCACGTCCTTAATACTTTTCTTTGTAAAATGTCCACTGGGTTTTTTGGCCCATCCGAACTATCATTAAGACTACCAAGCCTTGTAGGTGGGCTGATCTACCTGTTGGCGGTACTTCGGTTGACGCAGCAGATATTCCAACTAACATGGATAAGACTTCTTGCCGTGGCGGCCCTTGTCTTAAATCCAATTATTCTTGACTATCTCTCAGCGGCCCGCGGGTACTCGCTGGCTCTTGGATTTCAGTACGTGATGATCTGCCTCATCGTTCAACGCCTCCTCTCAAAAAACCAAGGTCCTGAGTACTTCTTCAACTGTGCGATCGGAGTTACGGCTGCCCTGTCAGCCGCCTCCAACTTGACGTTCGTGGTCCCTAACCTTGTCTATGTCGCACTACTACTCATTCTTACAGTAAACAGCTCCTGGAAGAAGGCATTACTGCCTCTCTTCCTGCGGACCGCCCAGATCGCCTTATCGGGGCTTGTCCCATTTATCGCAGTGATGTACCTGCCGCTAAGGAATGCTACTATCTCAAACTTCTATGTAGGCGTAAACTCTTTTATGCGGAGCGGGACTATCCTTCTTCTCCGGTCCTTCAATTATCCTTCTCTGCATTTCGGAGCCCACGTCGCCCCGATTTTGGATGTGGTCACGGTCCCGGCGATTCTGTGCGGTATCCTGGGCTGCAGTTTCTATTACCGAAGTCCTCACTGGCGCGGAATATTGCTGTTCCAGATCGCTTTGTTAGGGAATGTTCTCGCCTTATTTGTGTTGCATACGTTGTTTGGTGTTCCCTTTCCATATGAGCGGACCGGTATCTATTTTATTCCTTTAATTACAATGACAGTCTTCCTTGGAACTCTGGGGTTTGAGAGGTCGCCTCGCCTCAAGTGGTTGGCAGCGGTGATCTTATTGTACTTATGTGCTGTTGTCTTTCAGTACGTTCTAGAACTAAAGTCAAATAGATATGAACAGTGGACATTTGATGCTGGAACGAAACGCGTTCTGAATCTTCTTAGTCGTCTTCCGCGACCCGACTCACGGCGATGTAGATTAGGGATTTCCTGGGTATATGAACCAAGCATCAACTACTATCGAGGACTCAATAAAATGGATTGGTTGGAGCCAGTTACACGGGCAGGTCCGCGCAGTGAGAAATTCGATTACTACTACCTTACCGACGAGGATAGAGCTGTTCTTGAAGCGCTTCAGTTAAGAAGTGTGTACGTGGATGCGGTTAGCCATGCAGTCCTGGCTGCCCGCCCCTGAGCGTGCTTCCGAAGCATCGCCCGTTCTTTGCCTCAAAGCTGCACGCCCGCCAAGTGCCCGGCGCGCGGGCGGCCGGGCAAAGATCCGATTGAAAACATCAGGGTCTGCGTCTAAGTGCCACAGAGGCAAGAATGCCTGTGCCACATTACGACGCGACCACGATGAACTACGGTCCCGGAACCCGTATCGTAGTTTGTCCCTCCGCTGTAGACCGCCGAAATCGTATGCGAGGCGGCGGAGAGATTCGATGTCGTGAACTGGGCGATCCCGCTGGCGTTCACCGGTACGGTAGCCAGCAGTTTCTGACCATCGTGGAACTGGACGTTTCCGGTGGCGTTGGGGGCCCCGGCGCTCCAGGACGCGATGGCTGTTTTGAACGTGAAGCTGGTTCCCACTTTGGCATACCAGCTCGAAGGAGTCAGCGCCACGATCACCGGCGCCGGCGTCACCGAGAAGGTGAACGTTCTTGGCGCTCCCGCGCCGTAGTTGGTTTGCTGCGGGTAGTCGATTACTACCTTGTGCGTTCCCACCACCGGCAAGGGAACCGTGAACTGCGCGTTCCCCCCGCTCAGGGACGCGATCGTCGGGGCCGCTCCATCCAAACTCCAATTGATGGAGCCTAACGCCGAACCCGCGTTCGAGCTCACGTTGACGGTGCACTGGTAATTGGCGCCGTATGGGAAGGACTGGTTCCAACATGCGACCGCCAGGTTTGCGGGAACCGGCGCCACCGTCAGCACCACCGGAGCCGATGTCCCGCCGGGATTGTTCTTGTCCCCGGAGTAAACCGCAGTTAGCGAATGAGTGCCCGCTTTCAGTCCGGGCGAGCCAGCCCTATCGCACGAACGCGCTAATGGTTCTCCCCGTCGTTATTCCCCTGGGGGTTGGGCACCGTGCAGGCGCCTGTAACGGTGGCGGCGTTCCCTGCCAAATCCGATGCGGTGGCAGTCAGCGTGTACACCCGCGAGCTATTTCCCGAGCTATCGGCCCGGACCTGAACGGTGAATCCGCCAGAGCCGTTCGGTGTGATTACGATCTGAGGCTGCTTGGGCTGATCGGATGGTTGATTGCTTGTGCCCGTGACCTTGAGCGAGCTGGGAGCAAGGCCTGACAGGGCATCGGCCGCCGTGACCGTTGCGATCTTGATCAAGTTTCCACCGTCATTGTTTCCGTTGTCGTTGTTGTTGGTGGGCACCTTGCAGCCCGCCACCGGCATCCCAGAGATCGTGGGCGCGGTCTTGTCGATCTTAATCGAGACCGCAACCGACTTAGACAATCCAGCGCCGTTGATAGCGGAACACGTCAACGTAACGCCGGCGGTATCGGTGGTAAGGGTGGTTGGCCCGCAGCCGGAAGATGACGCAATCCCGGATTCCGGATCGGTAACACTCCAACTGACAGTCGCGTTGCTGCGATACCATCCGTTGCCGCCGAGCGTGCCGGTGATTTGCGGAACGACGACGGGCGGCGTGGCATCGCGCAGTACCGCGGTATCGACCCCCGTGTTGTTCTTCGGGTTCGTATCTCCGCCGCCGGAGACCGAGGCCTGATTGACCAGCGTGTTGACGCGCGGCGAAACGGCGCCCGCAGCGATGTTGGCCATTACGGTTATGGCCGGGTAGGCCTGCCCTCCAGGCAAAGCGTCCGTACGCGTGCAAACCGGCAGCGCGGAGCAGGTCCAACCGGAGCCGGACATCGCCGTAATCGTCAGGTTGGCCGGCGGATTCTCCGTGACGGTCACCACCCCGGACGACGCGCCCTGCCCAATATTCGATACAACGATGGAGTAAGCGGCGCCGGTCTGGCCAGCCGAAAGCGTGCCGGCGTGCGATTTGGTCAACGTCAAATCCGGGCCCACCGGTGGCTGATTGGATAGGTATTCGACGTTGGCCGTGCCATTGAAACTCACCACGTCGGTGCGCCCGCTGCCGGTGAAATCGCCGACCACGATACCGGTGGTATTCGTGGCGGGCAGCGGAACGGAACTTTGGAAAGTGCCGTTTCCGTTCCCAGGGAACAGCAGCAGGCTGCCCGATTGATAGCCTGCCAGCAGATCGAGCTTGCCGCTCACGGTCAGAGACGCGGTTTCGAGCGAGATGGGCCGGCCGCCCGCCAGAAACACCGGGTTCTTAAACGTGCCGTCTCCATTGCCGCGCAGCACGCCGATGGTTCCCCGGCCGCTCGAATCGCCGGAGAGCTCCTGGTAGTACGCGACGGCCAGATCCAACTTTCCGTCGCCATCGAAATCCCGCAGCACAATGGCCCGCGGACTAAAGGCTGGTTGCCTTGGGTTCGCTACGGCCGTCATCTTGCCGGTCCCGTCGTTCAGGTAGACGTAGATCGTGCCCGTGGTCGAGTCCAGCGTCACCAAATCCGTAACGCCATCGCCGTTCAGGTCCCCGGCCGCCATCAACGCGATGGACCCGGTGGCCTGGAACGCGATCGGTAAAGCGAACGTGCCGTCCCCGAAGCCGAGAGCGACACTCACGGTTCCTGCCGAGTTCGCCACCGCCCAGTCCGTGTGGCCGTCATGGTTGAAGTCTCCCGTCACGATGACTGTAGGATTTGCCCCGGCCGGATACGTAACCGCCTGCTGGAGCCCTCCGGTGGAGAGGCCCAGCAAAACGCTAGCCGTTCCATCCGCCTGGTTGGTAACAACCACGTCCGCACGTCCGTCGCCATTGAAGTCGGCAGAAGCAAGGGAGTGCGGCCCCTGCCCGATCGGATATTGTGTTTGCGGCGGTAGCGCCGGTGCGGCCTTCGGGAGCGCCCGGCTTGGGCGTGCTTCCGAGACGTAAGCTCTGTTCGGCGCGCTGTTGCTGCCGCTGCCACCACTGTCGCCGTTGCCGCGGCCGAGATTGCAATTGGTAGACCACAACGACAGGTAGGTTCCGCTGCCAAGCGAGCCGTAACAATTGTTCCCGACGCGGCCGGGGTTATCTGGCTGTTGGTTTATGACGGTTATGTTATTGAAGTTGAACGTGCTTGGATCGTAGACGGTAATTTTAGTGATGGGAGATGCGAGGGTCGCATAATGGTTGGCGTCGCCCCCGTAATAAGCACTCAGAGAGTGCGTGCCTGCCACTCCGAATGAGAAGTTGATCTGGCATCCCGTGCCGGCCGAACCCTGTGGCGCTAAGGTACACGCTCCGATGGGTCCGCCGGAATCGTTGATGGTGACGATCCCGGTGGCTATCGCTGAGTTCACGAAGGCCTTGAGCGTGACGGGTTTGTTCACATCCACACTCGTGTACTGCGTCGTAACGGTTGCAGTGGGAGTGATATGCCCCGCCACGTTGTTGAAGGTGAAGTCCTGGTAAATCTGCGGAGAGAGCGAGACCCGTAGCAGCCAGGCGCCGGCCACCTGGTTGGCTCGCAGGGGGGGCATGTTAAATCCCACAGCGGCGTCGGATGAGCTTTTGAAATAGCCGCTGAAATTCCCCGAAGGAAGCGTAGTCGAGGCCGGTGTCGAGAAGTTGACGAAACTCACCGCACCCCCGCCAATGGTGAAGTTGACCCTGGGAAAGACCTGACCTAGCAGCGCCGTGGTCGCGGAAGGCGTCAGCAGCGTGAACGTGTACTGGACGTTCGTTAACGGGACCTGTACAGTGCTTGTGCTGAACGGAATGGAAGCCACCACATTGAATGGACCGGGGATATTGTTTCCGGCGAATGTTGCGGTCACCTTTCCGTAGTTATCCGAGAACAGGCCGTACGGCTCGGTCGTCGTTCCGGTGGGTCCGGAGGTGGGTGCCGCCAAGTAAATGCGAAAACCGTTGCCTACGGCAGGTCCCCAAGGCTGACTGACCTGGAAAACTATGCTTGTGACGTTCGTGACCGTGGGTGAAACGCTGACCAGTGTCAGGTTGTACTGGTTGACTCGATTGAACGACGCGGTGAGGCTTCCGACAGACGCTGTGACATGTAGGAGCCGGGTGTTTCATTGGAGGCCAGTCCTACCATGGCGACTCCGTCCGGCCCGGTAAGGGCATCGCTATTCTGTTGCCCGGTAAAAACGCCGGTATCGACGAAAGTACCCGTCGGCCCACCGGACGGAGCGCTGAAGTGAATCAGGGCGCCGGCGATTCCAGTGCCGTCCGGCGCCAGGAGAAGCGCCTTCAACGCAAAGCCGTAGGACGCCAGTGTATCGCCCACTTTGGTGAGCGGGCTTCCGGCGGGAATCACATTGGTTAGATTGAACTGAACCAGCGCTGAGCCGGAAGTAGCTCCCACCGTGTAGGTTCCCAGAGCGTAATTCGCCTTGAACACCGGCGAGGTCGCAATCCCGTTTACATCCGTGATAACCGTGACTCTAACGCCCGCCGGAAACTTGCCCGAAACAGCCTGCGAGGGTGCAAAGAACACGACCTGCACACCAGCCTGAGGCTGACCCTGTGCATCCTTGGCAAGCACCGCAAAGGGGCCGCCCTGCTGTCCAGTGCCCAGCGTAAGATTGATGGGGCTAACGGCGGTCAGAACGGAAGCAGCCGTAGTCGCAGTGGTGAGCGTGAAAGACGCGGACACGGTGCCGATCGAAGCCGTGACCGTATAGGTTCCCAGCGTGCCGTTGGCTGTGAAAACAGGCGCTGTCACCGCTCCGTTGGCGTCTGTAAGACCGGTGTATGTCACCGCGCCGCCCAGGAATGTACCGCCCGGTCGGCCAGCCGCGGCTGCCGGGGTGGTGAAAGTGATCGGCAATCCCGGTAAAGCTCCCCCGTTAATGGTGAACCTGGCGCTGAGATTCACGCTGAAAGCTGTGTTGAGTAGCGTTGTCTGCCCATCTCCGCCGGCAGCCGACAAGGAGGGTACCGAATTAGGCCCGGCATCCAGTGCTCCGCAAAAGTCGACCGAATCTACTCCATTCTGGGTAGCGCATTGGTTCGGAGCGCCTGTGTTCGGCGCCGTGTTGCCAGAGAAGGTAAGGCCGCCAACACTGAGGAAATAGCCGTACAGCGCGCCGCCCTTACCCTGACCCGCTGTCGATGCGCCAAACTGATTTGACACTCCTAAGCCACCGGACGCTGAATTGGAGGCAAAGCTGATATTTCCGAGAAGCAACTCAATGCTGGAAGATGGCCCCCGAATCAGGCCGATCGCCCCTCCCAGTCCTGCGCCACCGCCGCCACCGCCCTGAAAATTCGGATTTTCGCCAAAGCCGTTTCCGCCAAACTGGCCGCCCAGGGAAACGCCCGCGCCACCGCCCCCGCCAAAACCGCCCGCGCCGCCGGTGACTGGGCTCGAATAGGTGCTGTTACCAATACCGGCAGCACCCCCGCCACCCCCACACCACCCGCGCCACCTGCCGCATAGAAACCGCCGTTGGCTCCTCCTCCGCCGCCGCCTGCGCCGTCGCCGCCCTGTCCGCCGGACCCGGGACTAAAGCTGATACCGCCTCCCGATCCGCCCGGACCGCCGGTGCCTCCCAGCAAGCCGCCGCTCCCACCCGCGCCGCCATTCCCGGTGCCGAGGTTGATGTTGGCGTTGGCGCCGAACAGACCATCGCCGCCCATGCCGCCGCCACCGCCTCCCGCGTTTTGGGTTTGGTTTAACGATCCGTTGCCGCCCACGGCGGAATTGTTCCGGAAGACGACATTGGTGAGAGAGACAAAGCTGTCGTAGCTGAGGATCGCGCCGCCGATTCCCAATGCGCCGCCGCCCCCACCGGCGCCGTTGCCGCCTTTGGCAATACCGTTCGCAAGCGTGACGCCATCGATGGCGAGTACGGGCAGATTAGGAACGAAATAATAGCGCACAAAAAAGATGCGTGTTTGCGATCCGCCGCTGATGGTCAGAGCCGACGCGCCCGGCCCGAGGATCGACACCGGAGCGAGGAGCTGGATCGGGCTGGTGAGCGTGATGGTGCTCGGATTGGGGAGAGAGAACCGGATAATGGCCCCCCCCGCAGGCTGTAGTCACGGCATCGCGCAAACTTCCCGGCCCGCTGTCGGCGGTCGACGTGACCGTCAAAGCAGAGCTGCAGCCCTGCGGGCCGGGAGCTTGGGCCGCTTCCTTCACCACAGCGGCCGGGCCGCTCCAGTCAATGCGGGAGACCAGCGGCTGGCGTACTCCGTTATCGGACCAGCCGGCCACCAGGTGCTCCCGTCGCTGTCAATCGCGACACCTTCCAGTTGGGATTGGGATCCCCCTCCGGCAGGGACGACCTCGAGGACCTTGCCGTCCGTGCCGATCCGCGCCGCGAACCCGGCCCGCCTGTGCGAACTAGCGACGCCCGCAATCACGATGCGACCGCCTGGCTCAATCGCAATCGCCTTGGCCGCGTTGCTGCCGCTTGCATCAATGACGGTAGACCACGCGGTTCCAGAGCCGTCGGAATTGATCTTCGCCACGCAGGCCTGGGGGCGGTGGGCGATGGCCAGCTCCGCCATCAGCGCGGTCCCCGCGATATAAACGGACCCGCTGACATCGATGGCCAGCGCCGCTGCATTGCAGGTATCGAGCGGCATGTGAAACAATACCTGACGCCCGTCGCCGGCAAGTTTAGAAAGGAAATCCTGGCCCGCGACGTAGAGTGCGCTGGTTCCATCGACGCCGATGGCACGGATGACGTCGGCCTCCGAGGTGGGCACGGCGGATTCCCATACCAAGCCCAGATTTGCATCCAGCTTTTGTACCCGGTGATCGCCGGCCACATAGACCGATCCATCCGGCCCGGCGGTCATGGCGCGAACAGGGAAGGGCACCTGAGCCCGGCTGGTGATTTGTCCGTCCGATGACGCCTTCGAAACAAAATCGATACCGGCCGTGATCAGGCTTCCATCGGCGCCCGTGGTCATGGCGATCACGGTGGACTCTGAGGGAGCCATCTCGCGGGAAGCGGAGGAGCTTCCATCCGGGCCGATTCGGCTGACCGTTCCTTTGCCTTCGCCACCGGCGTACACGCCGCCTCCCGGCGCGGCCGCGATGGCGTGCGCCGCGTCCCGAATAGCCGGCGTAGCGGCGAAGGCTGCGCCCGCGGTAATCAGCACCAATAACTGGAATCTGTTCAGTATCATCTGTATCCCTCGTGGCATGAGAATGCCGTCACCGACCTACTACGGGATTCTTTGAAAGAAGTTACACGCCGAGCGCGACTTTAAACGAATAGGTTAGATTAAATCGGTCAGCGTCTCGGCCACAGGTACGCGTGGCTGAGCCGCGACCACAGGGAGCGGTCGGTGTGACCTATCTCATCGTTAGGCATCCGTGACCGAGTACGGTTATCGCGTCATCTACGAACCAATCGCTGATGGCCCATGGACGCTATTGCATGCCACCTCGAAGGTCTGCTAAAGGACAATGAAGAAATTCCTGACGATCCTTACGTCCGCCAGCAGCAGCCACTTGCAGACGACATCAAAGTCGCCGTGTAAATCCTTCTGATCATGCCGCCGAAGTTCGCGACTATCCAACCTAGGTGCCCAAGTACATTGTCGGAAGCACATCAAGCAAGCCAGGCTCACCAGGGATGAATTTGCCGAGCTCTTGAAAAAATAAAGGGGTGAAAAACGCGTCCGTTTACCGCAATCCGTCGAGCATGAGGATGTCGCTGCCGCTGTCGTCCAACTGGGTGTACAACAACCAGTGCTCGTCCGGTGAAACGGAGAGATTCGGCAAGCCGTATCCGATCCCCTTCTCGATGAGCGCGACGCGGGCCGTCATCCGGCTGCGCATGTCGTAATGGTCGATTTCCCAGGGCACGTCGACGTCCCGCAGGAAATAGAAACCGCGACGGGAAACCGCGAAATAACGGCTATGGCGAAGGTGTTCGAACCCGGGCACCGGCCTTTCCCCAGTGCCGTCGGGCGATACCTGCCAGAGGCCATTCCGGCCGTCCGAAAAATAGATAAGGTTACCGCCCACAGCTTCAACGGCCTCGCCACCCGTGATGTGCGTGAGTTGAACCGCGGGCCCGCCGGAAACCGGCTTCTTCCAAACCCGAAGCCCCTCGCCGTCGCGCCGTGAGGCGAAATAGATGAAGTTGCCATCGGCCGACCAGCTCGGCATCATACTGTCCCATCGTTCCTCCACAAACAGACGGGGCGCGCCGCCGGTTCCGTCCACGATGTAAATGACCGAACGGCCGTCTTTACCGGCATCGAACACGATGTTCCGCCCGTCCGGCGACCAGCGCGGCGTTCCCACCGCCGTTCCACCGAAGCGCGTGATCTGCTTCGCGCCCAAACCATTCGTATCCGAAACCCAGATCTCATAAGCACCGGAACGATCGGACCCGAAGACAATTCGTTTGCCGTCGGGCGAGTACTTGGGACTATCGTTCCGCCGCGTAGTGGCGATCAGTCTCTCCGCGGGCGCTCCGGGCCTGGTCAAATCCAGACGCCAGATATTGGTGTTACGAAAACTCTCGACGAACGCGAGTTTGCCCCGGCCTGTGGATGATGAGGATACGCCGCTCACATTCCTCCCAGCCACGGCGATCAGTTCCGGGCGGCCTCCCGCGGCCGGCATGCTCCAAAGCATCTGTGGACCCGCGCGATTGGAAGTAAATACGATACGTTCCTCGGTTGCCCATGCCAAACCTGTAACCGTCTTCCCATCAAAGGTGATTCGTCTTTCCTCTCCACCGCCCGAGGGGACAGTGTAAATATCGGTAATGCCCCGCTGACTGGAAGCGCGAACGAACGCGATCGAATCGCCGCTCGGCGAAAACGCGGGCATCGAATCGCCGAGCGTGTGTAACCCGGGCGACGTGACGGCGCGGCGTTCTCCCGACGGAACCGAAACGAGGTAGATGCGCGCTGGAACCTGACGGTCACCGGCGTGTCCCTCAACTCTGTCGGCCACCGCAATGAGCGAGCCGCCGGGAGACCACGCCGGTCCCGGAGAACGCATGATGGAGGCATCCGGTTGCCAGGCATCGGCGCCGGTGGACAAACGTGTGACCGTTCGCTCGGCGCCCCCGGAAGCAGGCACGATCATTAACGCGCGCCAGGTTGGCGAACTCCGCAGGAAGGCGACAAAGCGGCCATCCGGCGACCAGGAAGGGTGCAGGTCATGAGCCGGATCCGTGGTGAGACGGACTGGCTCGCGACCCTCCTCCCCGTTTACGTAAATGTCATAGTTTTTCGGTAGTGGGGTTGTGTCCAAAAGACCCCACTACCAGTTTTTCCCTTCGCCGTTCCAGACGAACGCAAACTGCTTCCCGTCCGGCGAGAATGCGGGATCGAACTCGTAACCGCGGTATGAGGTGAGCGGTGTCACTTTCGGAATGGCCGCGCTGCTTTTGGAGCCAGACTGCCAGATCACGGCGGCGGCAAGCGAGAGAACCGCGGCCAGCGCGGCGGACGTTGCGATGATCCCACTCCGATGACGTTGCGCCAATTTGCGCCAACGGTAGAAAGGCCCGGCACTCCGCGCGTGCACCGGTTCATTTCGCAGATAACGTTCCAGGTCGTTTGCGAAATCCGCCGCGGTGCAGTAACGCTCTTTACCATCCTTGGCGAGCGCCTTTTGAAGGATCGCCGCAAGATCTCCGGAGAGTACCCTTTGGAGCGCGGCCACAGTGCAGGAACGGTGGAGGGCGGCGGTTTCCGCTGCCGGACCAAGCCCGCGTAACCGTTCGGCCGGCGCGGGCGGCTCCTCTTCCCGGATGATCCGGAGGATTTCGACGATTCCGGTGTCCTCCAGGCGCTCCCTCCGCAACGGCGTCACGCCACAAACCAGTTCGTAGAGGATGACGCCCAGGGAGTAGACATCCACCTCCGGCCGCGGGGCGCGGTTGGAGAGGTCCGCCTGTTCGGGACTCATGTACTCCAGCGTGCCCAGAAGTTGCCCTGCTTCGGTATGTGGATTCAATCCTCGTAGCTGTCCCGCCAGCGTTTTGGCAATTCCGAAATCGATAATCTTCGGCATCGCCCTTTCGCTCATCCCGGCCACAAGAATGTTGGATGGTTTCAGGTCGCGGTGTAGAACGCCTTTCGAGTGAGCGTACTCCACCGCCCGGCAAACATCGGCCAACAGGGCGGCGCGCCGGGGCACGTCGAGCTTATGCAAATCGCAAAATTGCGTGATCGGCAGGCCATCGACAAACTCCATGACAAAGAACGGGCGCCCCGCGCTGGAGGTACCCGCGTCGATAATTCGCGCAATGTTGGGGTGCTCCATCAATGCCATGGATTGCCGCTCCGTCTCCGCGCGGGCGATGACCGCACGGCTCACCATCGCAGGTTTGATCGCTTTCAGCGCAACTTCGCGGCGGATCGGCAGGATTTGTTCGGCCAGGTAAACGACGCTGGTGCCTCCCTCGCCTATCTCGCCGAGTATTTCGTATGGTCCGAAGCGCTCATCGGCGACCCTTGTCGCCCGCGGCAATAAAACCTCGGCAAGCACGCATGCCTCGCAAAGACCGTCGGGAGTTGTGGCTTGAGATTGCGCCCGAAAGCATCGAACGCATTCAGGCATCGTCAGTTCCGCAGGACATTCAGCAGGTTGCGGATCTCGTCATTCACCAGTTCGGGGTCCGAGACGAGTAGAGAGATTTCCGCTCGAAAAGTCTCTCCAAAGCGGTGGCGCAGCCGGTGAACGGCGACCTTTACCGCACTCTCACTCATGCCGAGTCGATTCGCCACCTCAGCTATGGTGTCCGGCGCGTGGTTGCCGGGCAAAAAGGCCTTAAGATGGTTAAAGTAGTCGGATCTACCTTCTCGCGCGAAGGCCAGTGCCATCCGATCGCTGGCTCGTCTAATCAATGTAAAAGCCCACTCCCGTTCGAACAGCAGCTCTGGAGTTTCAGCGGTGGAGAATTGCCGGCCATACCATTTCTCCGCGTCTTCAATGTTCAGCGGGACCGCGTTCGCGCGTCCCCCCCGCCTTTTCGCCAGGCGGCGATCTTCCTGATCGGCTATGAAATGCTTTACGGAAGTTAGTAGGAACGACCGAAACCGGCCCTTCTCAGGGTCCGCTTGCACCACGTGATGTTTCTCCAGAAAGCGGGTGAAGAATTCCTGTGTCAGATCTTCCGCGTCGCTGGTTGAATTTCCCATCCGGCGGATGAACGCGTATATGGGATACCAATAGACACCGCACAATTCGCCGAGCGCCTGGTTTGCCTCCGGATCCCCTGCTTGCCGCGCTGCCATAATCAGCGTCCATCGTGTGACTGGAAACGGCATCTGTGGTTATCGCGCCGGTGTCAACTAGGTTAACAAGCCGGTTGTTCAACTGCAATGGACTGAGTGGGGTGGGCGTTTCGCCCGCCCTTAGACAGGCTAGAAAGCCTGTATTACTAAATCTTCGTTTCTTTGCGCGGCGCGACGATTTCGCAACTGTAGCGCAGAGAGTCTTGCGTCTAAGTCCAGCCGCGGTTGCCGGGCGACCCAAACACCGGGTCGCCCGGCAGGCGGCAAAGCCCGACCGCCTGCCCCACAGTTTGCGGCAAAGCCGCGCTATGCTACAACTTCTAAAATCAGGCACTTCAGATAGTGGGTCTCGGGTACGGTCAGCAGGATCGGATGGTCGTGGCTCTGTGTCCGTCGATCAACTACGCGCAGGGTTCGACCGGTATCGAGCGCGGCTGAGGCGACGATCTCGAGCAGCATCGCTTCACTCACGTGGTGTGAGCACGAGCACGTCACCAGAATTCCCGCGGGAGGCAGCAGCCGCAACGCCCGGAGATTGATTTCCTTGTAGGCGCGCACGGCCGCGTCCAGATGCTGGCGTGATTTCGCGAAAGCGGGGGGATCGAGAACCACCGTCGAGAAACGGCGGCGGGCGGACGAGTAGGCCGCCAGCACCTCGAATACATCGGCTTCGCGGAAATCCAGATTGGCGGCGTGATTGGCCTCGGCATTGGAACGGGCGGTTTCAAGCGCGGCGGCGGAACTGTCCACCGCTTCCACTGACTCGCACCGGGCCGCCATATGAAGCGCAAAACCGCCGGTGGAGGTGAAGCAGTCGAGCGCCTGGCCGTGAGCGTAGCGCGCCGCGGCCAGGTAATTTTCCCGCTGATCGAGGAAAATGCCCGTTTTCTGGCCGTGTAGCAGATTGGCGCCGAAGTCGAGCCCATTCATCCGGATTGGCACTGTGGATGGGACTTCACCAGCCAGTACTCCGGTCAGCAGCGGCAGCGATTCGTGCTTGCGTACTCCGGCATCGTTCCGCTCGACAATACCTGGTGGAGAGAACAGTTCTTCGAGGCACGACACGATCTCGGTTTTCAGCCGGTCCATGCCTTGGTCGAGTGTCTGGATAGTGAAGAAATCGCCGTAGCGGTCGATCACGAGCCCTGGCAGTTGATCGCCCTCGCCGTGGACCAGGCGGTATGCGCCGGAGCCGGTGACCACTCGCTTGCGGTATGTCTCGGCTCCGGCAATCCGGCGCAGGAGGAAGGCGCGATCGATCGGCTCAACGCGTTTCGAGAGGAGTCGCAGGCATATTTGGGAGGTGGAGCTGTAGTGGGCCGTCCCTAGAGCGCTGCCCTTGGTATCGATGACGGCTACGCAATCGCCGGGATTCGCGCCACCACGATCGAGAACGTCGGAGCTAAAAACCCAGGGATGACCGGAGGCGAGCCGGTTCGCGCCTTTGGGATTGATGCGGACGGAAGGCATGGCCGAAAAATCAGGCGAGAGCGGCATGAATCTGGCGGGCGAGCTGTACCGCCCCGGAAACGTTCGGATGGCCGGCGGCGGCGCGGTAACACTGCTCGCGATGCAGGATCCGTAGCGGACCGCCAAACGCAATATTGCACTGAGCATGCCGCTGCCCGGCAACCGGGTCCTCTGGATTCAGAAAGTTATCCAAGCCCCACAGGAGCGCACTCCCTGGCGCGAAAACGGCCGTGAATCCCGATGGAACGAATGTGATTTTGGGGCAGGCCGCAACAATCCTGGAGTGCAGGGAGGGAATAATCGAAGCGGGGTTCAGGATCGTGCCCACCCCGATGTCGTTGATGCCGCCGTTGGCAAGGACCAGATCGACAGTTTCGGGAGAGTCCCCAATCACCGCGCCTGAGTGCGCGTACCGTTCCGGGCTCACACCACCGGGAAACTTCCGCAGCAACTGCTGTTTCAGCGGCACATCGTATTTCTCAGGCTCGAGCAGGCCCTGGCGGCCGGAGGATACTTGGCTGCGAGGTTGGCAAGGTGAGGATGCGATTAAAATGACTTCCCGTTTGCCCAAATCAGGTTGAGGCGCTTCCGCCGATTGCTCTTGGCCTCTTCAAAGAGCGCTTCAAGCAAATCCACGACATCCTCCGGAACGCCTAGCCGTACAGCCGCCTTCTTGACCATCTGGCGCTCTTTCGCATGATATTCTCCATCGGCGGAACAGGCCTGAATCGCATCGTAGATGAATGCCCTGACCGACTTGATTGCCTTCTCCTTGCTTTGGATGATTGCCTTATAATCGCCTTCGGGCCTGAACGTCTTCAGTTCTTCTATCAATTCCCCCTGCCCGCTTAATCGGCCATCGCCGTTGGCACAGATTAGCAGGGCTTTCATGTAAACGGCATAGTCAGTTCCTTGCGGAATGGACCCGTCAAAATCCATAAACTCTTTGAAGAGCCATCTGCTCCCAATGTCAGCCGGCATAACGCTCATCGCCCCTATCTGATAGAAGTACGCCCCGCATTATATCATGAGCCTTCACTGGTCCCGCTCTGATTCGGCGGCAAGCATTTCAAACTTTCGGAAAGCTCGCCGAACAATCTGGGGAGACGCTCACTCTCGAGTAAATCCATCCGGCGGAGCAACTCGGTTTGCGCCAGCTCGTTCTTGGAATTGATTTGGTACTCGAGATCGGCGCGCAGACGATCCTTTTGACTCTGACGGATCTGCGACATCATGATGATCGGAGCCTCGAGCCCAGTTACGATTCCCAGTACTAGATTGAGAAGCTCCCGCCGAACTCCGCGATCATATCGGCCATGCGGTCGCCGTAGGTCAATTGAGAGGCCTCCTCCTCGTTAACATTACGTGAGACTCGTTGCCGCAAATAGCTCATTGGCGGTGGCAGGTCGAGCCAATGCCAAACCAAAACATTTTCAATAGCTTAGGTCTTTGCAAAAATGTGGAGCAGGTCTCCGACCGGCTCGCGTTCCACTGGTGAATCCCTAAAACACCGCCTTCGGCGAGCAGGTCGGGGACCTGCTCCACGCTGGCAAACCGAACGTAAGCCGCTGGATAAACACAAAGTAAGTGACATTGGGCAGATCGGGCTGCGTCAGTGAGAATTGCCATTTCACCCAGGAAATCTCCTCTCCTGAGCTCCGCTAAAGTGACGTCCTGCCCGTCAGCATCGCTCAAGTGGATTCTTACACGCCCACCTTCGATAAAGTACATGACATCCGCTTTGTCGCCGCGCTCAAAAAGAACCGTGCCCGGGCTTGTCCGGCGAAAATGCAACAGATCGCGCATTCTATTTGCCGCGTCATCGTTCAGCAGTTGAAAAAGTGGAGTAGTGTCGCAAATAAGAAGCGGTGACGCGAATTGCCACTGCGCGCCAGTTCTATTGCTATCCTGAAGTTGTCAAACCAAGTTGCATAATGGCTGAATCATCCACCCCTCCGTTTGGGATCAATAGCTGGCTCGAAGACGAGTTGTACCAGCAGTATCTGCACGATCGGAAGGCCGTCGACGAAAGCTGGAAGGCGATTTTCGAATCGAATGGGCAAGGCACGCTGGCCAAGCAAGTTTCCGTGAACGGCTCGCCCGCTCCTTCAGCAACTCCCGCTGCCGCGTCCCCTGTCCCCGCTCACCAGGCGCTGGCCGGAGAACAACTGGTGCCGCTGCGCGGACCCGCTGCCCGCATCGCGGAGAATATGACCGCGAGCCTCTCGATTCCCCTCGCTACCTCGCAACGTGTGATGGCCGTCAAGGTGATCGACGAGAACCGCCGCGTGTTGAACGAACATCGCGGGCTGGCCGGACAGGGCAAGATTTCGTATACGCACATCATCGCGTGGGCGATCGTCCAAGCTGTCGAACAGAATCCGGCCATCAACCATGCCTACGCGGAGGTGGATGGCACGCCCTCCCGCGCCGTGCGCAACCAGATCAATATTGGAATCGCGGTCGATGTGGCTGGGAAAGATGGCACGCGATCGCTGAAAGTCCCCAACATCAAGAATGCCGGTGCAATGAACTTTGAGCAGTTCGTGGGAGCATTCGATGACATTGTCGCGCGTGCCCGCGCCAACAAGCTCACCGTGCCGGATTTCGAGGGGACCACCCTGTCGCTCACCAATCCCGGAACAGTGGGAACGCTCGGATCCATCCCACGATTGATGCCCGGACAAGGCGCGATCATTGCTACCGGAGCGATCGGCTATCCGGCGGAATATCAGGGCTCGACCGAAGAGACTCGCGCCATGCTCGGTCTTAGCAAGGTAATGATGGTCACCTGCACCTACGACCATCGAGTGATTCAGGGCGCCGAATCCGGTACTTTTCTCGGCCGGCTACAAGCCCTACTGCAGGGTGAAGACACGTTCTATAAGCAGATCTTCGAGGATCTGCACGTGCCGCACCAGCCGGTTCATGCCGAGCCGGCCCGCGCCGCATCGCCCTCCGCCACACACACGCCGAACTTCGACGACATCGCCAAGCAGGCCGCGGTGATTCAGCTTATTCATAACTACCGGGTGCGCGGCCACTTGATCGCCGATCTCGATCCGCTGGGCACCGAAGTCCCCCAGCACGCCGAGCTCGACCCAGCTACCTACGGCCTGAGCATCTGGGACTTCGATCGCGAGTTTTACTCCGGCCTTTTCAGTCCCCACGCCAATGGCAGCGAGCCCCGGGAAACGCTCCGCAACATTCTCGAGAATCTTCGCGAAACATATTGCGGCAAGATCGGCTGCGACTACATGAACATCCAGATCCCGGAGCAGAAAGCCTGGCTCCAGGAACGCATGGAGACCACGCGCAATCAGTGGCCGCTCGAGCAGGCTACCCGGATACGCGCGCTGGAGCGCCTGGTGGATGCCGAGGAGTTCGAGCATTTCCTGCATGCCCGGTTTGTCGGGCACAAGCGGTTTTCGCTCGAAGGCGCCGAATCCGCTATCGCGATCCTGGACGAGTTGTTGGAGCGCGCCGGGAACACCAACGTTCACGAAGTGGTGATGGGTATGGCCCACCGTGGACGGCTTACGGTTCTCGCCATTATCATTGGCAAGTCCATGGTGCAGGTCTTTTCCGAATTCGAGGGCAATATCGATCCTTATAGCGCGCAAGGCTCCGGGGACGTCAAGTATCACCTGGGCGCTAGCGGCGTGCGGCGCTCCACCAACGGCAACGAGGTCATAGTATCGGTGGCTTTTAACCCCAGCCATCTGGAAGCCGTTGACCCGGTAGTCGAGGGAATTGTTCGTCCAAAACAGGACTTGCTGGGCGACGCCAAGCGGGAACGAGTGATCCCGATTCTGCTTCACGGCGACGCCGCATTTGCGGGACAGGGCGTCGTGGCGGAAACGCTGAACCTTTCGCAGCTCGAGGGTTACACTACCGGCGGTACGATCCATCTGATTATCAATAATCAGATCGGATTCACGACCAACCCGCAAGAAGCGCGCTCCATGCCGTATTCAACGGACGTGGCGCGCATGGTGCAAGCGCCCATCTTCCACGTGAACGGGGACGATCCGGAAGCCTGCCTCCGGGTTACGCAATTGGCCTACGATTTCCGGCAGCAGTTCAAGAAGGATGTCGTTATTGACATGTTCTGCTATCGCAGGCACGGTCATAACGAAGCCGACGACCCCAGCTACACGCAGCCGATCCTCTATCGTAAGATTCGCCAACATCCTTCGGTAGCCGTCCAGTATGCCGGGCGGCTGGTACGCGAGAAGCTGGTCGACGCCGGGCAAGTCGAGCAGATGCGCAAGAGTGCGTCCGCGCGCCTGAATGACATCTACGATCAATCGAAGAGGCACTCCGAGAGCTTCCAGGTTCAGGAGTTGAGCGCCGTCGATCAGGCAACCATCGATCGCCACCGTCCGCCCACGGCCGTCGACGGGTCCATGCTCGAGAGGGTTGTTCAGGGCATCACTACGTTCCCGGACGATTTCCATCTGCACCCCAAGCTGAAAAACTTCGTCGAAAAGCGCAAGACCGTATTGAACGGAGCACCCATCGATTGGGCCCTCGGCGAAACGCTCGCGTTCGGCAGCCTGGTGCTGGAAGGTACACCTGTTCGCCTGAGCGGTCAGGATAGCGGGCGAGGCACTTTCAGCCAGCGGCATCTTGAATTTTTCGACAGCGATAACGGAACCCGCTACATTCCGCTTCGCCATCTTTCGCCGGATCAGGCCCGCTTCGATGTTTTCGATAGCTCACTCAGCGAATATGCCGTGATGGGCTTTGAATTCGGATATAGCGTAGCGGACCCGCTCACGCTAGTGCTTTGGGAGGCGCAATTCGGCGATTTTGCGAACGGCGCGCAGATCCTGATCGATCAGTTCATCGTGGCAGCCGAATCCAAATGGAGCCAACCCAGCGGCTTGGTGCTGCTGCTGCCGCACGGCTATGAGGGACAAGGCCCGGAACATTCCAGCGCCCGCATGGAACGCTTCCTGCAGCTCTGCGCCGAGGACAACATGCAGGTGGTGGATTGCACCACGCCGGCCCAATACTTTCACTTGTTGCGCCGGCAGATGAATGGCGGGGTGGATCGCCGGGGTATTCGCAAGCCGCTGATCGTCTTTACTCCCAAGCGCATGCTGCGCCACGCGAAAGCGGTTTCAACTGTGGAGGATTTAGTCTCGGGCGGCTTCCACGAAGTGCTGGGTGATACCGCCGATCGGACCGCGGCAAGTGCCGCCCGGATGCTCTTCTGCTGGGGCCAGTTTTACTACGATCTGATAGCGGCGCGCGAAGAACGTAATGTGCAAGACGTTGCGATCATACGCGTGGAACAGATGTACCCTTTCCCCGCGGCTGAAATCCAGGAGCAGATGGCCCGCTACCCCACAGGCGCGGAAATTGCCTGGGTTCAGGAGGAGCCGCGCAATATGGGCGCTTGGCATTTTCTCGAAGACCAGATGCGTTCCATCCTTGCTGGGGAGGGTCGAGCGGTGCAGTATATCGGCAGGCCAGACAAAGCAAGCCCGGCCGCCGGATCTTTGAAGCGGCACCAACAAGAGCAGACCGCAATCATCGACGCAGCATTGACACATCGTCAAGAGAGAGACTGAGTGGGACAGGCGGTTTCGCCCAATGCCACTTACTTAAGCGGAACCAAAACATTTTCAGTAACTTACGTCTTTGCAAAAATGTGGAGCAGGCCTCCGACCGGCTCCCGTTCCAGTGGCGAATCCCTAAAACACCGCCTTCGGCGAGCAGGCCGGGGACCTGCTCCACGCTGGCAAACCGAACGTAACCCGCTGATAAATCGGGCCTTACCACAAAGTAAGTGGCATTGGGCGGTTTCGCCTGTCCTCGACGAAAAAGGGCCGACAGAAGAACGCCTGTCCCCACTCAGCGCGGCGCAAAGTAACGGGTGCTTAACCGGATTGGGGGAAGGTGCCGTGGGATTCCCGGAGAGGCGTCGTCGATTAGCCTAACAAGGCAAACGGCGGTCAAAACCATTTATGATTGGGCATGGATCAAACAATATCCAGCTT
>JBPCOQ010000210.1:0-27943 GCA_051000095.1 Bryobacteraceae bacterium
GGCTCAAAGCTTCTGCTGCTTGCATGCTGACGATCAACTCCCAGCATGCCGAACCGCCCCTCCAGGCTCATCTTGTATGAGAAACTCGCTCCCGCTCCAGGCTCATCTTGTATGAGACAAGACTTAGCTTGTCCCACCCCTCGCACCGGTGTCATACTTTAAGAGACCTAACAACACTCGCCCGGGAACGGCGCTTCCGTCCCGGGGTTATTTTTTGGAGCCGACATGCCTCGTATTGTCCGTTGCTCTCTGATTCAGGCCACCAACGCCGCGTCGCCGGATTTGCCTTTGGATCAGGTGAAAGAAGCAATGATTGAAAAGCACTTGGGTTACATCCGCCAGGCCGCGGATGCCGGTGCGCAGATTACCTGCTTGCAGGAGATTTTCTACGGTCCGTATTTCTGCGCGGAGCAGCAGACTCGCTGGTACGATTTTACCGAGTCCATTCCGGATGGGCCCACCATCCGCCGGATGCGAGACCTCGCCAGGAAATACCACATGGCGATCATCGTTCCCATCTATGAGCGTGAGCAGGAAGGCGTCTATTACAACACCGCGGCCGTGATCAACCAGAACGGCGATTACATCGGCATGTATCGCAAGACCCATATCCCGCACGTGGCGCCGGGATTTTGGGAGAAGTTTTATTTCCGTCCCGGCAACCTGGGCTACCCGACGTTCGACCTCGGGTTCGCTCGCATCGGCGTGTACATCTGCTACGACCGGCACTTTCCGGAAGGGGCGCGTGCGCTTGGCCTGAACGGCGCTGAGATCGTGTTCAATCCGTCCGCTACGGTTGCGGGATTGAGCGAATATCTCTGGAAACTCGAGCAGCCCGCCCATGCCGTGGCGAACGGCTATTACATTGGCGCGATCAATCGCGTCGGAGTGGAAGCGCCGTGGAACATCGGCGAATTCTACGGCTCCAGCTATTTCTGCGATCCCCGCGGTCAGATCGTCGCGCAGGCGGCGCGAGACAAAGATGAGGTCCTCACGGCCGATCTCGATCTCGATATGATCGGCGAAGTGCGCAAGACCTGGCAGTTCTTCCGCGACCGGCGGCCTGACATGTATGAAGCTCTCGTGAAAGCCTGACATGCTCTCATCTGAGCAGTTCGCCGCGGCTTTCGACGAAATTCACCCGCCCTTCTCGCCACAGGAGGCACAGGTCGAAGCCAACCGCTGCCTGTTCTGTTTTGATGCGCCGTGTACCGTTGCGTGTCCTACCCACATCGATGTCCCGCGGTTCATCAAAAAGATCGCTTCGGACAACCTGCGCGGATCGGCCATGACCATTCTCGATGCGAACGTGCTCGGCCTGAGCTGCTCGCGCGTTTGTCCGGTAGACGTGCTCTGCGAAGGCGCGTGTGTGATGCACCGCTACAATAAACAGCCCATCGAGATCGGGCGTTTGCAGCGCCGTGCGATGGATTATTTCTACGAGACTGGCGCGAGAATGCCGCTGCCCGTGACTGAACCCACAGCGCGGAGCGTGGCCTGCATTGGCGCCGGTCCAGCGTCGCTGTCCTGTGCGGCCGAACTGCGCAGGCATGGTGTGTCGGTCACCATTTTTGAAGCGAGGGATGTGCTAGGCGGACTGAACACGTACGGCGTCGCCGAATATAAGTTCCGCCCGGCGGATAGTCAAAAGGAGGTCGAGTTTATTCGATCGCTGGGTGTCGAATTCCAGACCGGCCAGGCGCTCGGCGAGCGGCTTTCACTCGATCGACTGGAGCGCGATTTTGACGCAATCTTTGTGGGTGTAGGCCTTGGGCCAACGGAACGGCTGAACATCCCCGGCGAGGATCTCGAAGGCGTCATTGATGCAGTGCGCTTCATCGCGGATTACAAGCTTTCGCGCCGGGCTCAGGTTGGGCAGCGCGTAGTTGTAATCGGCGGAGGCAACACAGCCATCGATGCCGCGATTGCCGCGCGTTTGCTTGGGGCCGAAGAGGTCACGATGGCTTATCGCCGGGGCGAATCGGAGATGTCCGCATTCGCCTTCGAGTATGAACACGCCCGGCTGGCAGGCGTCGGCTTCCTCTGGCAGGCAGCGCCGCTGCGGATCAATGGAACCCGAGGTGTCGAGTCGATGGATGTGACGGGCGCGATCATCCCGTGCGACATGGTAATCATTGCGATCGGCCAATCGAAGCTGGCGAACTTGCTGGGTACAGACCGTAACATTCAGTTTTCGAACGGGCGCATCTCGACAGATCCGGAAACGGGCAAGACCGCGAATTCGAAATATTTCGCGGGCGGCGATTGCGCCAACGGTGGCCGCGAAGTGGTGGATGCGGTCGCCGAAGGTAAACGTGCCGGCCGGGCCATCGCGAAGGCGCTGCATGGCTGATCTCACGACCAATTTCGCTGGTGGCATTCGCTGCCCAAATCCGTTCTGGCTGGCTTCCGGGCCGCCCGCCAACTGCGGCGACCAGGTAATGCGAGCTTTCGATGCGGGTTGGGGCGGCGCGGTGTGGAAGACCATTGGCGAGCCGATCATGAATACCAGCTCGCGCTACTCGTCTGTCGATTGGAACGGCCAGCGCATGATGGGCTTCAACAATATCGAGCTGATCTCGGACCGGCCGATTGAAGTCAATCTGCGCGAGATCGCGGACGTGAAGAAGCGCTATCCGCGCCACGCTGTGATCGCGTCGCTCATGGTCGAATCGAAGCGCGAGACCTGGCACGATATCGTGCGGCGCGCCGAAGACGCCGGGTCCGATGGGCTGGAGCTCAACTTCGGATGTCCTCATGGAATGAGCGAGCGCGGCATGGGAAGCGCGGTCGGCCAAGTGCCCGAGTACGCCGGCATGATTACGGAATGGGTCAAGGAAGTAGCGCGCACGCCGGTGCTCGTGAAGTTGACCCCGAACATTTCCGATATCCGCATGGCGGCAAGAGCCGCTCGCAAAGGCCATGCCGACGGACTTTCCGCGATCAACACCATCAACTCAATTACCGGGATTGATCTGGATACTCTGATACCGCGGCCCAACGTGGACGGAGCTTCCGCGCATGGGGGTTACTGCGGACCCGCCGTCAAGCCGATCGCGCTGCACATGGTACAGCAGATCGCCGCGGACCCGGAAGTCGGACTACCCATTTCAGGCATTGGCGGCGTCTCAGGTTGGCGGGAAGCGGCCGAGTTCATTCTACTAGGCTGCGGGACCGTGCAGGTCTGCACCGCCGCGATGCACTATGGTTTCCGGATCGTGGAGGACATGATCGACGGCCTGAAGAACTGGATGGACGAGAAAGGCTTTGCCACGATCGACGACTTCCGGGGCAAGAGCCTGCCACAAGTGACTGAGTGGAAGTACTTGAATCTGAATTACAAGATCGTGGCCCGCATCCACCCGGAGACATGCATCGGTTGCGAGCTCTGTTACACCGCTTGCTGGGATGGGGCGCACCAGTGCATCCACGTGAACGCCGTTTCCAATGGAATTACGTCCACACCCGTGTCAAAGGCTGCTCAACTTGCACTGAACCCGTACCAAACACCGCCGCACCGCATCCCGTGGGTAGATGAAGACGAATGCGTGGGCTGCAATTTATGCTGGCTGGTTTGCCCGGTAGACGGCTGCATCACCATGGACCAAATCCCAACCGGTATTGCCCAATCGTGGCACATGCTTCAGCTTGTGCCCGGAAACTCCAAATGACCACCCTGATCCGCAACGGCAAAATCGTCAACGCCGATCGAACCACCCAAGCCGACCTTCTAATTGAAAACACAAAAATCAAAACGATAGCACCCAATCTCCCGCCAGAATCCGCCGACCGCGTCATCGATGCCACCGGCATGCTCCTCCTCCCCGGCGGCATCGACGCGCACACCCACCTCGACATGCCGTTCGGCGGGACCACCTCGAGCGACGACTTTGAAACCGGCACCCGCGCCGCTGCCTTCGGCGGAACAACCACGATCATCGACTTCGCCATCCAGGCCCGCGGCACGAAGATGCGGGACGCGCTCGACACCTGGTGGAAGAAGGCAGAGCGCCGCGCCTGCATCGATTACGGCCTGCACATGATCGTCACCGATCTGCCCGACGCCGGTTTGGAAGACATGGACAGCCTGGTCAAAGAAGGCGTGGCCAGCTTTAAGCTGTTCATGGCTTATCCAGGCGCGCTGATGGTGGACGACGCCACCATCTTCAAGGCGCTTTCGCAAACAGCCAAGAACGGCGCGCTGATCTGCATGCACGCCGAGAACGGCAGCGTCATCGACGTGATCGTGCAACGTGCGCTGGCCGAGGGAAAGACTGCGCCGATTTATCATGCGCTCACGCGTCCCGTTACAGCGGAAGCCGAGGCCGTCAATCGCGCCATCGCTCTGGCGGAGATGGCCGGCGTTCCGGTCTACATCGTGCACCTGTCGTCGGAAGATGCGCTGAATAAGGTGCGGGAAGCGCGCGGCCGCGGTTTGCCCGCTTTCGCCGAGACCTGTCCGCAGTATCTTCTGCTCTCCATCGAAGAAATGGAGCGGCCAAACTTCGAGGGCGCAAAGTACGTGTTCACACCGCCACTGCGTCCCAAGCACCACCAACCAAAGCTGTGGGAAGGTCTGAAAGACGATCATCTCCAGGTGGTCTCGACGGATCATTGCCCGTTCTGTTTCGAAGATCAAAAAATGCTGGGCAAAGACGATTTCACCAAGATCCCGAACGGCGGCCCTGGTATCGAAAACCGCCTGCAACTGATCTATCATCATGGCGTGAACGCGGGCAAGCTCTCGCTGAATCGCTTTGTCGAGATCACCTCCACTACGCCGGCTCGCATCTTCGGACTGTATCCGCGCAAGGGTGTGCTCGCGCCCGGGAGCGATGCCGACATCGTGATCTGGGATCCGCAAGCCGAGTATGTAATCAGCGCGCACACGCATCACATGCGAGTCGATTACTCCATGTTCGAGGGCTACAAGGTGAAGGGCAATGCCCGCACCGTAATCTCGCGCGGCGAAGTGATTGTGGACAACAACCAGTTCTACGGCAAAGCAGGGCGCGGAGAATATTTGAAGCGGGCCGCGCGCGGGGGCGCATGGCAATAGAGCCAAGTATGGCTGTCGCGACCATATGAGTATGACACAATCGTACGTGTGAAAAAGACGTTCAATGTTGATGAAACACTGCTCAAAGAGGCGAAAGCTGCCTGCGGCGCCACAACCGATACGGAAACAATACGACTAGGGCTGGAGGCTCTAGTTCGCCGCGCGGCTTACAAACAACTTCAGGCTCTAATCGGCTCGGAGCCTCACGCGCAAGACGTGCCAAGGCGTCGTGAACGGCGGAAGTCGAAACGAAGAGTAGCTTAATGGTGCTTGTAGACACTTCCATTTGGATCAGATCGCTGGCCGGCCGGCAGCCGTATGCAGCCGAGTTGCACAGACTGCTCGGTCTCAACCAAGTGAGCGGGCACGAACTGGTATTTGGAGAACTCCTGATAGGCGACCAGGGTGGCCGCCGGAAGACTCTCGCGGCCTATGAGCGTATGGAGCAAGCAAGCTTGGTTCCGCATAGCGACGTTGTGGCGTTTGCTCGCGATCGCGAGTTGCACGGCAGCGGCGTGGGTAGGATCGACGTTCATCTCCTGGCGTCCGCCCTTGTGGGGAAATTGCAGTTATGGACAGCCGACGAGCGTTTCTCCGCGGTAGCTACTGAGCTTGGTATCGCTTATCACATACGGGCCTCGGAACCGGGGAGGCAGTCTTGGAAGTAACCACCACCGATCCCTCCCTCTACAACAAAGACCTGGCGCCCATCCCGCTCGAGCGCCGCACCTGGGGCACGTACAACTACGCATCGCTGTGGGTCGCCATGAGCGTCTGCATCCCCACCTATATGCTGGCCTCCGGGTTGATCGCGGGCGGCATGAGCTGGTGGCAGGCGATTGGAACCATACTGCTCGGCAACCTCATCGTTCTTGTTCCGATGCTGCTCAACGCGCATGCCGGAACCAAGTACGGCATTCCGTTCCCGGTGTATGTGCGCGCCTCGTTCGGAGTGCGCGGCGCCAACGTCCCCGCCGTGTTGCGCGCCCTGGTTGCGTGCGGGTGGTTCGGCATCCAATGCTGGATCGGCGGGCAGGCTATCTACTCGATGCTCACCATTCTTTGGCCGCAAGCCGGCAAGCTGGCCGGTGGGATTTGGATTTGTTTCTTCGCGTTCTGGCTGCTCAACATGGCCGTGATCTGGCGCGGCATTGAGACTATCAAGTTCCTGGAGGGAATCGGGGCGCCTTTTATGCTGGCGGTCGGGCTACTGCTGCTGTGGTGGATTACGGGCAAAGCCGGAGGACTCGGCCCGGTGCTCAGCGCGCCAAGCAAATTTCCCACTTCGGGCGAATTCTTCCGGTTCTTCATCCCCTCGCTCACAGGGATGGTGGGGTTCTGGGCCACAGTCGCGCTCAACATCCCCGACTTCACACGCTATGCGAAATCGCAGAAGGCGCAGGCTGTCGGACAGGCGCTCGGATTACCCCTCGCAATGACGCTGTATGCTTTCATCGGCGTCGCGGTCACTTCCGCTTCCGTGGTCCTTTTTGGTGAGGCGATCTGGGATCCGGTGGTACTGCTCGGCCGATTCCACCAGCCGCTCATCGCTTCCATCGCGCTCATTGCGCTGTTGATTGCGACACTCAACACCAATGTTGCAGCGAACGTCGTCTCGCCCTCCAACGATTTCTCAAATTTGAATCCGGGCCTGATCTCATTCCGTACCGGCGGCATGATCACGGGCGTGATCGGGGTTCTGATGATGCCTTGGAAATTACTCGGTGATTTCAGCGCCTATATTTTCGGATGGCTGGTCGGCTACTCCGGACTGCTCGGGCCCATCGCCGGAATCATGATCGTGGATTATTTCCTGGTCCGCCACAGCCGCCTCGACGTAAACGATTTGTACCGCCGTGGAGGCGCCTACGAATACCAAGGCGGAGTAAATTATCGGGCGATGCTGGCCTTGGCCGCGGGCATATTCGTCGCACTTTTGGGCCTGGTAGTCCCGGCGGTACGCTGGCTTTACGATTACGCATGGTTTATAGGATTCCTGGTCGCGGGAGCCATGCACTATGCACTTGCCCCGCGCGCCACCGTCCTCAGAAATGAATTTGCAATAGGAGAAAATGCATGACCGCAACTGAGACCATTGTTCAGGATCTCTCGTTTTTCATTGACGGAACCCGGCACAAAGGCCGTTCCGATTCTTTTCATCCCATCATCAATCCATCCAACGGCGAGACGATCGCACGCGTTCCGTACGCGAACGAAGCCGAGGTGGATCGCGCGGTTCAAAGCGCGCACGCCGCGTTCCTCAAGTGGCGCGAGGTGCCGGTGGTGGATCGTGTCCAGGTGCTCTACCGCTACAAGACTCTGCTGGACAAGCACGCTGAAGAGATTGCCCGGATTCTCTCCATGGAGAATGGCAAGGTTCTGGATGACGCGAAAGCGTCCGTGCGCCGCGCGATCCAGATGGTGGAAGTGGCGTGCGGCATGCCGACGCTGATGATGGGCGAGTCGCTGCACGAAGTGGCCAAGGAGATCGACTGCCATTCGATCCGGCAGCCGCTGGGCGTTTGCGTAGGCATCACGCCTTTCAATTTCCCGGCGATGGTTCCGATGTGGATGATCCCGTTTTCGATCGCCTGCGGCAATTCGTTCATCCTCAAACCGTCCGAAAAAGTGCCCATGACGCCGAACCGCACCATCGAATTGCTCCATGATGCGGGTGTGCCGGCGGGAGTCTGCAATTTGATCCACGGCGACAAGGTCGCGGTGGACGCGCTGCTTCATCATCCGCTGGTCCGGGCCGTTTCATTCGTTGGATCGACGCCTATCGCGAAGTACGTTTACACGACGGCGGCGGCTCAAGGCAAACGAGTGCAGGCGCTGGGCGGCGCCAAGAATCACCTGATCGTGATGCCGGACGCCAACCTGGAGAAGACCACGGATGCAATCATCAGCTCCGCTTTCGGAGCCGCCGGAGAGCGCTGCCTGGCGGGGAGCGTGTTGGTCCCGGTAGGCGATTCCGCGGAACCATTGCTCGAATTACTGGTGAAGAAAACCAAGGCCATGAAGATCGGGGAGAGCACCGAGCCGGGCGCCGACATGGGACCGTTGGTCACCTCCGATCATCATAAGAAGGTCGCCGGGTACATCGAGAAGGGCGTCGCCGAAGGCGCCGTGCCGCTGTGCGATGGCCGGCAGGCAAAGCGCGACAACGGCTTCTATCTCGGCCCCACGATCTTCGACAAAGTCACGCCCGAAATGACGATCGCCCGCGAAGAGATCTTCGGACCGGTGCTGTCGGTGATGCGGGTCAAGACCCTCCAAAATGCGATCGATCTGGTGAACAGTTGCCCATTCGGCAATACCACATCGATCTTCACTGGAAACGGCAAGGCCGCACGCGAGTACTCGCAGAAGATCGATGTCGGCATGGTGGGCGTAAATATTGGCGTCGCCGCTCCGATGGCCTTCTTTCCGTTCTCCGGCTGGAAAGCGTCTTTCTTCGGCGACCTGCACGCACACGGCAAAGATGCCGTGGCGTTTTACACCGAACAAAAAGTGATCATGACCAGGTGGTTTTAACAGTGGCACAGACATTCTTGTCTGTGTTGCACTTAGACGCGCAAACCTCAAACCAACACAGGCAAGAATGCCTGTGCCACATTACTTCGCGCGCGCTTCCAGCTTTGCCGCCTGCGAAACCCGGTTCAGTTTCCGGAGCACCTCGGCATATTCCTTAAGCACGGCCGCGATTGATTGCGACCTCACGCCTTCCGATGAATCCACCATCGTCAGCAAGCGCTTGTAAAGCAAATCCGCATCCTTGTTTTTGTCCATTGCCACTTGCACTAGCGCCAGATTGTGCAAGCTGCTGGCGTCCTCGCCGTCCCGGATCGCGAGCGCGCGCTTGTACAGCGCCTCCGCATCCGCGTACTTTCGCTGCAGCGCCACCACCACAGCGAGATTGTCCAGGCTGGTGGCCACAACGGAGTGATCCGGACCGAGCAACTGAATCCAGATCCCGAGCGATCGCCGGTACAGCGGCTCGGCATCCGCGTAGCGCTTCATCGTGTAGTAGAGCGACGCCAAATTGTCCAGTGATTGCGCTACGTCCTGGTGCACCGGTCCGGATGTGTTGTCGCGAATCCACAGCGACTGCCGGAGCAGCGGCTCGGCGTCCGTGAACCTCGTCATCTCCCGATACAGTACGGCCAGCGCATCCAACGCCGGACATAATTTCGCATCTTCAAACCCGTAGTTCTTTACCAGAATCTGCAGCGTCCGTTGGTAAAGCGGCTCGGCTTCGATCAGCTTCTTCTCGGCCACGAAAACCCGCCCGAGGTTCGTGTACTCAGCGGCGACATCCGGATGATCGGCGCCTTGGTGGCTTTCGCGAATCGCAATCGCCCTGGCCAAAAGCTTTTCCGAGTCCGCATATTTGTGCTTCGCCTGTCCGATCTTCACCAGACTCTCCATGGTGGGAAGAAGGTCCATGCTCACTGGGCCCAGAGCCTTTTCTTTCAGCTCGAGCGATCGGCGGTACAAAGATTCCGCCTCATCGTATTTCGCTTGAGAGCGGTAAACGCGGGCGAGCGCTTCGAGTGCTTTGGTGAGATCGGCATTGCCGGCATTCGCGTCCTTCTCGCGAATCGCAAGTAGCCGCAGTAGCAGTGGTTCCGCATCGGCATACTTGCCCTGTATGCGATAGATCTCCGACAAATCAAAGAGCACTGCCGGGAGGCGCGCATCCTCCGTACCCGAATTGTCGGCCGCTGCCAGCGCCGCTCGCATGGACCATTCCGCTTCCTGGAATCGCCCCTGCGTCCAATACTCCTTCGCGGTGTGGTAGTTCCTTTCGTAGCTGTAATTCTGCTGGCAGGCCGCGGCTCTGATCAAGAGTAGTGCAAACGCGATGTATCTCATTGAGTCGTTCCTCTAGGCTCGCGCATTTATAATAAGACATTACCTTTCAATGGCAACCGAGACGCCGGCCATCGCGATCCAGTTACATCCACCGGAGCGCACACTGGTCCGCACCGGCTTCCTCGCATTCTATCTCTTCTCGATCAGCCACTTTTTTATCGACCTGTATTCCGCCGGGTTGAGCACATTTCAACCACTGCTCGGCGACAAGCTGGGCCTCAACCTCACGCAGGCTGGAATCCTCGGTGGACTCATGGTCTTCTCGGCCTCAGTCGTGCAGCCCGCGTACGGCTACCTTTCCGACCGCTACCATACGCGTCTTTTCTCCGCGCTCGCTCCCGCCGTCGCAGGGATTTTTGTGTCAGCGTTTGGGCTGGCTCCCAGTTTCGCCTGGTTGCTGCTCATGGTGCTGTTGGGCGGCGCTGGGATTGCTTCTTTTCATCCGCAGGCATCCGCGCGGGCCACCTTGGGATTGCCCGGTAATCGCGGGCGATGGATGGCCGCGTTCATCAGTGCAGGGACGCTGGGCTTAGCAGTTGGCCCCACTTACTTCTCCACCTTCTTCACTCATCTCGGATTGGAGCGAAGCTACTTGGCCGCCGTGCCCGGCATTCTGATCACGATTCTGCTGCTCCTTTTGCTCCCGGATACCGCGCCCCCGGCACACGCGCGTTCCCGCTTCGACCTGCGTCCACTCAAAGCTGTGTGGAAGCCGCTCACGATCCTGTATTTTCTGGTGTTCATCCGATCCGTCGTGCAGGTGGTGTACACCCAGTTTCTGCCGCTGTATTTGCACCGCGAGCGCGGGTTTTCCTTGCCACATGCCAGTTACAGCCTGTCGTTATATCTCGGTGCGGGCGCCATCGGCGGGTTCATCGGAGGGCACATGGCAGACCGTTTTGGCGGCCGCCGCGTGATTCTGATCTCGATGACAAGTTGCCTGCCGGTGCTCGCTCTGTTCTTCCTAACCAGCGGTCCGCTCTCGCTGGTTGGCCTGGCTCTGTCGGGCTTGGCGCTGCTGTTCACGCTTCCGGTCAATGTCGTGATGGCCCAGGAACTGGTTCCGTCGCAGGCCGGAACCGTATCCGCGTTGATGATGGGTTTCGCGTGGGGTATGGCCGGACTGATCTTTATCCCGATCACCGGTTGGGCAGCGGATCACTTCACGCTGCACTACTCTCTGGCCGCTCTCGCATTCTTCCCGATCGCCGGGATCTTCCTCACGCTCAAGCTGCCGAAATGAAGCCGGCGGTTTGCCTGTTGAGCGGCGGCCTCGATTCCACCACGTGCCTGGCGATCGCGCGACGCGACGGCTATGTCTGCCATGCTTTGTCATTCGATTATGGCCAGCGCCACGGCATCGAGTTGCAGGCTGCCGCGAAAGCCGCAGCCTGCCTCGGCGCGGCGCGTCACTTAATCGTGCCCGTGAATTTGCGGCTGTTCGGAGGCTCGGCGCTGACAGCCGATATTGATGTGCCTAAAGATGGATCGCAAGAAGGTATTCCGGTGACCTATGTTCCGGCGCGCAACACCGTGTTCCTGTCGTTCGCGCTCGCCTGGGCGGAAGTCTTGCGAGCCTCCGACATCTTCATCGGAGTGAACGCAATCGACTACTCCGGTTACCCGGACTGCCGCCCTGAATACATTCAGGCGTTCGAGCACATGGCGAATCTGGCGACCAAAGCCGCAGTGGAAGGGCGCACGCGTATCCGCATTCATACGCCCCTGATCACGCTGTCAAAACGCGAGATAGTGCGGATGGCAAAAGAACTGGGCGTCGATCTCAAGACGACGCATAGCTGCTACGATCCGGATAAGCAGGGGCGCGCTTGCGGATTGTGCGATTCGTGCCGGCTGCGCCTCAAAGGTTTCGCCGAGGCCGGACTCACCGACCCGATTGCTTATCGCGATGAAGATCTCTGAAATCTTCTACTCCATTCAAGGCGAAGGAAGCCTGGCCGGAGTGCCCTCGGTATTCGTGAGAACCAGCGGCTGCAACCTGCGTTGCACCTGGTGCGACACGCCCTATACGTCCTGGGCGCCGGAGGGCACCGACCAGACGCTTGAGCAAATCGTGGCCGAAGTCCAGCGCTATCCCGCCCGGCACGTCGTGATCACGGGCGGCGAGCCGATGATCGCTCCGGACATCGTGACACTGACCCATCGGTTGAAGTCGCGCGCTTTGCACCTCACGATCGAAACGGCGGGCACGGTATTCGCGCCGGTAGTTTGCGATCTGATGAGTATCAGTCCGAAACTTGCGAACTCGACGCCGATAGAGCGCGAGAACGGCCGCTGGGCCGCCCGGCACGAGCGCCTCCGTTATCAACCCGAAATTCTGCGTCAACTCATCGCGACTTACGAGTTTCAACTCAAATTCGTGATCGAGAGCGCAGAGGATCTCACCGAAGCGCACGCGATGCTCGATGAAATTCACGCAGACCGCTCCCGAGTCATCCTGATGCCGGAGGGTACAGATCCCGACACCCTTCGAATGCGATCCCGTGACCTGGTCGAAATTTGTAAGAGCGAAGGCTTCCGCTATAGCCCTCGACTCCACATAGACCTGTGGGGAAATCGCCGGGGCATCTAACGTTTCGCTACACTTTAAGCGATGCGCCCTTTCATCCTAATCGCCCTCTCACTTCCCGCCCTCTCCTTCGCCCAAACCGGCATCGATTTGAAATCCCTGGACACAACCGTCAAACCTTGCGACAACTTCTATCAATACGCGTGCGGTACATGGCGCAAGAACAACCCGCTCCCATCGGACCAATCACGCTGGTCGCGTTTTAGCGAATTAGCCGAGCGCAACCGCACCGTGCTCCGAGGTATTGCCGAGAAGTTGGCCGATCCCAGTCAGCAGCATTCTGAAAATGATAAGAAGATCGGCGATTTCTACGCGTCTTGCGCGGACGAAGCCGCTATCGAAAAGAAAGGTGTGGCTCCCATCCAGCCCGAACTCGACAGGATTGCCAATTTGAAAGACAAAGCTCAGCTCGCGGATTTGGTCGCTCATCTACAGATGGAAGGCGTGCCTGCCTTCTTCGGCGCGGGTGCCGCACCGGATGCAAAAGACGCTTCCCACTTTATTCTCAACATCTCGCAAGGTGGCTTGAGCCTGCCTGATCGAGACTTTTACCTCAAGACCGATCCGAAGTCGGTCGAGACGCGCGAGAAGTACGTGGCGCATGTGCAAAAAATGTTCGAGCTACTCGGGCACCCGTCCGATCACGGCAAGGCCGAAGCGGATGCCGTGATGAAGATCGAGACCGAGCTGGCCAAAGTGGCTCTCGACCGGGTCTCTCTACGCGACCCGAACAAGCGGTATCACAAGCTACCGGTGAGCGAGCTGAATACCCTCACGCCCGCTTTCGATTGGAAGACTTACCTGACGGACCTCAACGTTTCGGTCGCCAGTCTGAATGTCGGCATGCCGGATTTCATGAAGGGGCTCGAAACCACGTTGAAATCCACCAGCCTCGAAGACCTGAAAACCTACCTGACCTGGCATGTTTTGCACGACGCGGCGCCTATGCTACCGAAGCGATTCTCCGACGAAAATTTCGCGTTCTTCGGCAAGACGATGACCGGCGCCAAGGAGCAGCAGGCGCGCTGGAAGCGTTGTGTACAAGCCACCGATCGCGATCTCGGCGAGGCGGTCGGCCAGACGTATGTGGAGCAGACTTTTGGCAAAGAAGGCAAAGAGCGCACGCTTCGCATGGTGCAGGAGATTGAGCGCGAGATGGCCAAAGATATCGACTCGTTGCCCTGGATGAGCGATGAAACCAAGAAGCAGGCGCTCGCCAAATTGAAGGCCGTCGAAAATAAGATCGGTTATCCGGAGAAGTGGCGCGACTACGCGAACTTCAAAGTGGTCAGAGGCGATGCACTAGGTAATCAGATGCGTTCCGCTGAATTCGAAAGGAAACGCAACTTGTCGAAGATCGGCCAGCCGGTGGACAAGAAGGAGTGGGGAATGACGCCTCCCACCGTCAATGCGTACTATAGCCCCAATCAGAACAACATCAATTTTCCGGCCGGAATCCTGCAGCCGCCGTTCTATTACAAGAATGGAGACGAAGCAGCCAATTACGGGGCGATCGGCGCGGTGGTTGGTCACGAGCTGACGCATGGATTCGACGATCAAGGGCGCCAGTTTGATGGCGAAGGCAATCTGCGGGAGTGGTGGACGCCCGATGACAAGGCCAAGTTCATCGAGCGCACCGGTTGCGTAGTAGACGAGTACGGAAACTTTGTGGCTATCGCCGATGTGAAGCAGAATGGAAAGCTAACGCTCGGCGAAAACGCAGCTGACAACGGTGGCGTGCGCCTGGCTTACATGGCGCTCGAAGACGCCATTGACAGGAAAGAGGTGAAAAACGAAAAGCTGGACGGCTTCACTCCCGAGCAGCGCTTGTTCCTCGCCTTCGCACAAGTTTGGTGCGAGAACCGCACGGACGAGTCATCGCGTTTGTCCGCCTACACCGACCCGCATTCAGCGGGCCGCTTCCGCGCCAACGGCGTATTGCAGAACATGCCGGAGTTCCAGCAAGCCTGGGGCTGCAAAGTAGGCGACGCCATGGTGAGCCCGCACCCCTGCCGGGTCTGGTGAGTTATAAAGGTGCTTTGGAAGTTGGGCGTCTCCTCTCATTAGTACGCCAACGCTTGCAGAATGGATTGAATCGATGATAGAACCCCACAGAAGGGAGGACATCCATGCGATCACGTCAGTTCTTGGGTGGCCTGCTCATCTGCGGCACCTTAATCACGGCTACGACCTTTGCGGCCTCGATAAACGTAAACGGAACTTGCGAAGTGGGAACGTGCTCTTCTTCCGACGAACGGGCACTATCGGCACGGTAATATGTTTCCCAGCCAAATTGGGATCAATGCTGCAAGTATCACGCTGACTTATCTCGGCAACCGTTCCGGTTCGACCTCTAGCGCAGACACCCTCGTCATTGACTTCTTACAATATTTTTCAGACTCCTGGCGCTGCGGGAACGAACGCAAGCGGTGGCGAATTCATCTCGGGAAACTTCAGTGGCCCGTACGCAGGCGCGAGTAGCGTTGCAGGACAGGTCTTCTCAATCGGCGGAACCGCGCAGGCTCTCTTGGGCCCTTTCTTCCCCCCAACCCATTTTCCGCTTCCAACTCGAATCAGCCGTTCTCATTTAGCTCTACGTTGCTATTGGATTTTAGGGATACCGTTGTATTCGGCGCAGGGTCGGGCGTGGGCGCGATCATCAACGTCAGCAATGTGCCCTCCGCGCCATCAGTTCCCGAACCGGCGACTTGGCTTTTCGCCGGGAGCGGATTTTTACTTCTCTTCCTTAGAAAGCGGTAGTCCCCATTGAACCGCATCGCGTCACCTGAGAGTTAATGGCCGAAGCGTCGGCGCGCAACTGCAGCCAGGCTTTGTTAGCGGCGTCGCCTGCCGAGGGACTCCAAGTTTTGCAGCCAGCTATCGAAATGAGGGCACTCCGCGCGAATAGAAGATAACCCGATCTCCAGTGCTGCCAACTGACCGAAGAGTGGCTTCTGGTAAGCCGGCATGACATTCTCCAAACGTTCGATGGCGCAGTAACTGGCGAGTCATTGATATCCTCTGGCGTGGCAAACTGATCCCGAATTCGTCGAAGGGCGTGTTCCAGCTCGGGGCGGCCGATCGCGCGGCTGAAGGCTTGGCAATCGCTGAATAGCAGACCCTCGAATTCATGCATCACCACGAAAGGGACGAAACGCTCTGGGTTGAAGCGATCTTCCATGGCTATCGCTAGATCGTTTCGCAACGCGTCTTGAACAAATGGCGCCCTTCTGAGAGCTTCGAGACGTGTCGCGTCTGCACGCCCCGGCCACGCTCCGGCTCCTTCTTGGGGAAGCCCATAGTAATCGACCATAGTGGTCGCGATACACCCTGGATCCTCTTTCAGATGATTGACGATGTCTCTTCTAACGGAAGGCCAGGAACCAATTCCACCACGCCGTCGACGCAGGCGGGCATTTCCCACAATTCGAGCACTCACCACCATATAACCCTTGGCCAATAAGTGGTGAGCAAGAACTCCGTTGACGAAGCCTTCTTCCGTCGGTCCTTCCACATGAATCAAGAGGCGGCGCATCGTTCACTCAGGCACCGGTCTCCCCCCGAACTCGTTTTTCTCCCAGAGCTGGCCAAGACTGTATTCCTCAAGCCATGTAGCCAACTCTTGCGAGTTAAGACGGGTGAGCTGGGTACCGCCGTTCACACGGTCCGCCACCAGCACGTCTTCAGGTTCGAAATGATCTAGCAACGGAGAAGACTGAGTCGATACGATTACCTGTGTGTGCACCGACGCTTGCCGAATCAGAGACGCCAACATCTCGATCGCGTATGGATGGAGTCCTAGCTCTGGCTCATCCACGAGGATGATGGATGGCTGGTACGTTTCGGGTTGCAGGAAAAGGGTTGCGAGCGCGATGAAGCGGAGCGTACCGTCAGAAAGAGAGGAAGCATCGAAGTACTGTTCGGAGCTCTTGTGACGCCATTCCAGCTTTATATCGTCAGGGTTCAAGTTTAGAGGCTGCAAGTCAAAATCGCCGAAAAATGGGGCGACACGCTGCACGGTACGTCGAATCAAGCTGTAAGATTCCTCGTGCCTCTCTTGGAGGTAATAAAGGAACGCCGCCAGATTCGATCCGTCGGGACGCAGAAAACGATTATCGTTAACCTTCGCCGTCTTTCGCATCACCGAAGATGAACTGGTGTCGTGAAGGTGATAAAGCCGCCACCCACCAAGGCGGTGACGGACCCATCCGGCGGTCCGTTCAAGCTTTGGATCGCTGATGCCAGCTTCTTTTCCCTGCTGGCGGCTGATGAGGCCAGTCCCGAAGGGTTTCTCCGGATAACCACTTTTGTCCCAATAATATGCCATTTCGGAAGTAGGAAACAGACTGTCATCAGCAGCGGGAGACAGGCTCAAATCGTATTGGTTTACTTGATTCTCAAAAGAAAGGCGAAAGTTCATCTCCTTCGTTGTTTTTGAACCAAAGTGGAGGACCTTTTCCGCGCCACCCGCGGCTGTAACATAATCACGCAGCCGTCCCTCCCGAATGGCATGAAGAAAGGCAAAGGCTCCGATAAAATTTGATTTCCCAGAGCCGTTAGGACCGATCACAACATTTATCGGCCTCAGGGCCAAGTTCTCGATCAAAGCAATGCTTTTGAAGCCCTGGATCGTGATCTGATCGAGTGCTGCCGATGCCATGGGAATAGCGGACGTACTGCGGATCGGTATACCGGAGTTCAATTGTTGAAGCGGCGCTTTGCGCGACCGCGAGCCCCTACTGCTTGGGCGGCTCGGAAGCCCCAGGCGCTTTCGTCCCGGCTTGCGCGGCGGTCACTTTCCGCACTTCAGCCAACTGCTTCCTCACCAGGTCGGCATCCGGGCCGGTGGGGTTGACAGCCAGATAATTGCGCATGTGCTCGGCGGCGCCGGCGTAATCGCGCTTCTGGGCCAGCAACACCCCCAACAGATGATCCAGCTTCGGCAGACGGTGGCCTTTATCCAATTCCAGGCCTTGGCGCGCGCTCTTCTCGGAGGCTTCCCAGTTTTGCAAATGATAGTTGGCGAGTGAATTGTAAAGCCAAGCTTGCGGGAAATCCACCGGATTCAGCCGGAGCAGCTTATCGGTGTCGCTCGCCACTTCCTTCCAATTGTTTTCACGGGCGGCCAAAACGGCGAGTTGCAAGTACGGACTGACGAACTTTGAATCCGCAGCCAGGGACTGCGCATATGATTTGCGAGCGGCCTCGAGATTGTTTTGCTCCTGCTGGACGAAACCCAATTGGTACCAGGCCGCCGCATACTTCGGATAGGTGTCGACTGCTTTGGTCAACTCCTTCTCAGCGTTCTCCCACTTGCTTTTCTTGATCTCATTCCAGCCCTTGTCGAATGCTTTTCTGGCATCCTTCGGGGCAAGCGCGCTGGTGGCGCTGATGGTGAGTCCCTCGACGTTGGCGGTCCGGTGAAGAACAATAGTCCCCACCTCGGGATTGTCGAGCGAATGGCGGCTGCCCAGATTGATAGCATCGGAACGGAATCCCGGCAAAGCAGCCTGGAGATCGCAACCCATCAGGCTCCTCTCGGACAATCCACCGAAGGCACCGCCTTGCCTTTGCCCGATCGTGTTAGTCCCTCCAAAGCCACCTCCCGGACCGTACCCGCCGGCTTCACTGGCATCCGCAAAAACAGCGCTGTTGTTCCGATTTCCAAGGTCGATGCTGAACCGGCCCTTGCTGTCCGTGTAGCCGACCGATCGCGGAGTCCCGTTGCACACCAACTGCATCATCAGTGACTCCGGGGGAGGGGTCCCGTCATCGAGCATGACTTTGCCGGACACGTACACCGGACGTTGCATTGTGTCCATTTGTTGCTGTTGTTGATTGGGATTAGGTAGCGATGTAGGCGACCGGCTGTTGGGATTGGTCGGATTGGTCGGAGTTGTTGGGCTGACGCCGGTTGGCGTGCCCCGGCTACCGGTGGGCGGCTGAGCAAAAAGAGCCGCGCTCATGACCAGTCCGGCACAGGAAAGAAGAACGATGCGCGATTGCATTGGAGGAACCTCCCAGCTACAGACATTATAGACTCTTCCTTTACGGAGTGGATTCAGCGAAAGGTGCTGACGGCATTTGCCGTATTTCTCGCTTTGCTCTTTCGGATGGATAAGTGGTTTAAGATTTCGACAGTTACGTGTAGCTAGAGTCCTCTGCTGACGGCATGTGTGGAGAATGCCGTCAGCCGGAGGCGGCTCGGTTTGGATGGACGGAGTATGAACTTCATCAGATGTCCTCAGTTTATTCGGTACCATGCCGCAGGGACGCGGCGGCGGCGCGCGGATTTGCCTGCATGTAGTTCAAGCGGAAAGAGAAAAATAAAGTGACGGCGACTGTGAATCCTATTTTTCGCAGGGAACAAGCCAAAGTATGTTCTACATTGATTAGATGGTCAAGCGGCTCCAAGCGGCGTTCCAGGTGTAATTGTCTTGATAGAGTTGGCGGCCTTTTCGGCCGATGCGCTGCCTCTCGTGCTCCGATCCTAGTAACGCCGAGACGGCTTCGGCAAAGTGAGCCGGGGTGTCGGCGATCAGCAGATGTTCGCCGGCGGCGTACTCCAGACCCTCGGCCCCGATGGTGGTGGAAACAACCGGAGTGGCCGCGGCCCAAGCCTCCAGGATTTTGACGCGAGTGCCGCTCCCGGCAAGGACGGGTACAACGGCGATCTGGGACCTGGCAATGGCTGCGATTGCGTCGGGCACGGGTCCTACCAGGTGAATGGTGGAGTCGCCTGTGAGCATGTCCGCGATCGCCTGTGGATTTTTGCCGACAATCTCCCAGGTTAGACCGGGCCAACGCCCGCGCAAAATCGGCCAGATCTCTGAGCGAAAGAAGCGAATCGCTGAGATATTCGGCTGATATTCCAGGTTTCCGCTGAATACGATTGAGAACTGCTTGGGCGTTTCAGGGATCGCGACCTGAGGCAGCGCATTCGGATAAACCGTGATAAGGGTTTGGCCGGCGAGCGCGCGGATGGCTTGCGCATCCCCGGCCGAGGTGACGAGCAACTCATCGTAGCGCGGCAGCAGGTTGGTCTCGAGCCTCCGGTAAGCGGCTGCGAAACGTTTGTGGACAAGCGCTGCGGCCGCTCCACTCGTTCCGGCCACTCGCTGATGCCAAACGGATTCAATATTTGCCAAATCAATCAACAGCTTTTTACAGCGTGGACGGAGTTGCTTCAGATACGGAGCGCACCAAAAGTGTTCGACGATGCCGACACCGTAGGATGACCCGTCCAGCATCCCGTCAATCGCGCTTTCGAACCCGGAGAAGCGGTCCAGCAAGGGCGGCCGGCCACGCAATAACCGAATGCCGTTTCTAAAAGCGCGAGCAGGGCCGGATTTGGAGTGAAACGGCAGATCCAGCACGAATACGCGGCGCACTTTACCAGGCGGAAATGCGCTCCGCGGATCCGGATCTCCCGGTTGGCGGAACACGATCACGTCCACCGTGTAATGCTGCACCAGGTATTCGAGCAGTGAAGCCGTACGCAAGGCCCCGCCTCCGACTGGCGGGTACGGCGATTCGGGCGAAAGAAAGAGCGCGCTTCTATTTTGCAAATCGGCGCCTAGCCTCCACATAGACGTCGTGCGTTAATGCAGCGGTGCGACCCCAGGAGAATTGCGAGGCACGCTCCAGCGATTTCTGGCGAAGCCCCGCCAGCCATTCGGGATGCTCGACCGCCGCCGTCAAGGCGTCCACCCATGCTTTCCGATCCGAGGCGTCCAGTTGAATCGCTGCCCCGCCAGCCGTTTCTGAAATGGCTGGATCGAGCGAAGTGAAAACGGCCGCGCCGCACTGCATCGCCTCCAGGACTGGCAACCCGAACCCCTCATACAAAGATGGATACGCAACGGCCAAGGCTCCAGAGTACAGTTCGGGAAGCCGCTGGTCCGGCACTTCGCCTAAAAGCTGAAGACCCGGTTCCGATGCGAGCTCAACGAAGTCCTCGCGCTTGCGTCCCACTAAGACCAGATTCACATGGTGCCGCTTGCGAACTTCACGCCAGGCGTCCACCAGCAGCCCGATGTTCTTGCGTGGCTCAAGCGTGCCAACGTGTAAGAAGTATGGCGCCGCGGGTTCTCTCACCGCCATCGGACGAAACATCGGAGAGGCAGCTTCGGGGATAGCGATGACGCGCTCCGGCGAGAGACTGAACCGCGTCAGCGCCTGCTTGCGCACAGCTTCTGAAGGCGTGATCACCATCGTCACCAGACCCAGCCGCAGCAGCACTGGAGTACGGTTGCGGATACGTTCGGCGGAGTTGTGCCATCCCGTGTCGCCCCAGGGTGAAAGATCATGGAGCGTCAGGACGCTGGGCCGCAGAGGAATGTACGGAACCGCAAAATCGGTTCCATGAAAAAGATCGAGGCGCAATCGCGAGATCTCGCCTTGCAGGCCCCACAGCCACCAGCGGCGCTCCAGCATATTCCTGGGGCCTGTGCCGCATTTCAGGTTTACCAGATTGCCCGGTGGCGGTGAGAACCGCTGGTCGGAAAGCAACCAATACTCATCACTCGGAAACTGCTCCGCGAGCGCACGCGCCAGCTCCGACGTATAACGCGCAATCCCGCCGGTAGGCTCAGTGAGAGGGGTTGCGTCCAACGCAACTTTCATGCTGAATATAAGTCCCGGCGATTGTTGATGGAATGAAGTATAACCTTGCCCGGCTCGATGTCGTAGCGCAGGCGGTAGACTCCTGAGCGGAGACGCCACTGCCCATCTCCTTGTTCCACTCCGATCAGCTCCTGAATGTGATGCTGCCTAGATACGTTGTGAGGATCGGCTCGGAGAACAACGAGCATCGTTTCGAATATGTCCACCACATCAGGCTCTTTCCTGGAAAGTCTCTTAAGCGACCGGTGAAATGCAGCGGTTGGAATAACCACATAAGCGCTGGCCATCTAGGCGCGCTTGCGGGTTTTCCGAGGTTCGTGTTTGGCGCCTGCCCTTAGATCCTCCAGTAACTCACGGACGTCCCGTACGCGGCCTGCTTCGTAATCTTTGCGGCTCTCATCGATCTGCTTCTTTACCTTCGGATTTTGAAGCTCGAGATAATCTTCAAGTTCGTCTGCATCCATGATGCCCGCAACCGGAATCCCATCTTGTTCCAGGATGAAGTACTCCCCATTCAGATGAGCACGTTGGGCGACCGCGCCGAGATGCAAGCGGGCGTTCTGAATTGGCAAGCGGTTTACCGTAGTATTACCGGCTTTCGAGGAACGCCTCATATCTGAGCCTTAATCAACATTTAATAGCATACTGGAGCGACATCAAACGATTCCAGCGCTCAACAACTACAGCTTAGCCCCATCCCGCCGGTAGGCTCAGTCAGAGGGGTCGCGCCCAACGCAACCTTCATGTGGATTTGTTCTTGGGGCTTGTCACGATTCGGTTGACCGCTCCCTTCCGGTCGCGGCTCTGTTTGTTGTGTAAGGGGCTGTGAATGAATCAAGCCCCACACAGACTCGAAAGTCTGTGCCACAAGCTACAGCTTAGCCGCAGCCCGTTCCCTCTCTTGGATGTAAACAGCCGGCTCATCCTTCTCGTGCCGCGGCAGGAGCGCAATGGCCAGCGCCCCTAACATGGCAAGTCCAAACACCGCCCCCATGGCGATGTTGTAGGTCCCAAACTTCTCGCGCAGCAAAGAGACGAAATAAGGGAACCAAGTCTGTCCGATCGTGTTGACAGGTAGAATAACGGCCATGGCGCGAGCGAGTGAATTCACGCCAAACTGGTCGGCGGCCATCAGCGGGATCAGCATGTAGTCGGCCCCCATCGCGAAGCCGAACAGGATCGCAAAGGCATATGGCGTCTCCGGAGGCTTCACCATAAGCAGCAGCGGAATGGTCGCGGCCACGATAAAGTAGGTCCCGGTCATCACGTACTTCTTCGGAAACCTGTCCGCGAAATATCCGATCGACAGGCGGCCGGCAATGCTGGAGCAAAGGATGATGACCGAAGACGCGCTCCAGATGGAATCGAGCGCGCTGCCAGCTTTATATCCCTCATCCAGGAACACAAACTTCATGTGGAAGTTAACCGCGCCGATCGAGCCTATCGAACAAAAGCTGCCGATGAGGAGCAGCCAAAACGAATAGCTGTGAAGGAGGTCGCTGAACGACCTCGTCTGCCGCGAAAGCTCCGCCGAAGCCTGCGGAGCGCCATCCGGAAATTGCCCGATGTCGGACGGCCGGTCCTTCATAATGAACAGCACCACCGGCCACGTCAGGAACATCATCGCGCCAAGGATCACCAAAGCTGTTTGGAATCCGAAATGGGCGGTGAGCGGCTTGACAATATACGAGCCGACGGCTCCGATCAGCCCGACACCCACATACACGATTCCCATCGCTTTGCCGCGGTTCTTCTTAAACCAGTTGGAAACGATAATCTGGTGCGGAATTGGCCCGGAAAGAATGTAGCCGATCGTGTAAATCACCCAGAGCACGTAATACAACAGGAGCGCGCCGTTCATCCGTCCGAAACCAGCGAGCGCCGCGCAGGTCAGAGCCGTCCCGATCAAAATCAGCTTGCGCGGGCTAAAACGGTGGACCAGCAGGGGCCCCGCCCAAATTGTGAGAATCGCGGCCAGAGGAAAACCGAAGGTGATTTCAGAGCGCGACCAACCGTACGCGCGCTGGAAATAATCGTAAAAGAATCCGATGTTGTAATACGGCAACCCGGTCGAGAGACCGAAGCTGATAACGGCGGCGGCCGTGATCCACCAGCCGTAGAACGTTCGTTTCATTGAATTTACTTATAGCATTACGATCAGACGGGCGCGGGCTCCAAAAAAGCATCCTCATGAGACAATACCCACAGGCAATGGTTCTGGATGGAATTTACTACGCGGTGGCATTTGGCCTGGGTGGGGCTCTGGTCAGTTATTTGACCCGTCCTTTATTTGGGTTGCCGCTATATGTGCTCGCGATATTCTGTCTCTATTTTTTCCGCGACCCCAACCGGCAGATTCCGGCCGGGGCAGTCGCCGTTTCGCCCGCGGATGGTAAGGTCGTCAGCATCAAGCGGGATAATCCGCAGTATACGCGGATCAGCATTTTTCTGAACATTTTCGACGTCCACGTCAATCGCTCTCCCGTGGCAGGCAAAATCACCGAAGTGCGTTATCAGACTGGCAAGTTTCTGGTCGCCAGCAAGGAGCTCGCGAGCTCCCACAACGAGCAGAACACCGTCACTGTGGAGAGCGATGGAAGTCGCGTAGTGTTCGCCCAGATCGCGGGATTGATCGCACGCCGCATCGTTTTCAACAAAAAACCAGGCGACATGGTCCAGAAAGGGGAGCGCGTGGGATTAATTAAATTCGGGTCGCGCGTGGATGTGTTCTTCGGCCCGGAGTGGAGCATCACGGTGAGCGCGGGCGAGCGTGTCTCGGGGGGATCGAGCGTTTTGGCCACCAGGAAATCGGCGGATGGAGAATCTTACGCCTAACCTCAGACCGCGACGCCGGGCCGCGTACGCTCTCCCAACGCTTTTCACGGCTGGCAATATTTTTCTCGGGTTCATCGCGATCTTGCGGGCGTTTCAGGCGGCGGTGCACAGCGGGTCAGGCCAACCTGGCCCTAGTGAAGATCTGGCCGTGGCCGCGAAAGCCATCGGCGTTGCGGTGGCCATGGACGGCTTGGATGGCAGAATCGCGCGCATGACTAACACGGTGAGCGATTTCGGCCGGGAGATGGATTCGCTCGCCGACGTGATCACCTTTGGCATCGCGCCAGCCGTGGTAGCGTTCACCTGGGGCGTGCAATTCGTCCAGGCTGGCGGCGTTCTGCCCGATCACCGCGCGGGCTACTTTATCTCCTTTCTCTTCCTGCTGTGCGGCGCCGTCCGCCTGGCCCGCTTCAACGTTCAGACCAATCCCGTGCCGAAAAATCCGGGCCGCCTGGGACGCAAATATTTCGTCGGACTTCCTATCCCGGCCGCGGCCGGTCTGGTAGCGGCTATCGTTTATGCCAGTGATGGCGAGCCTTTACAGTGGTGGTATTATTCAATGCCGTGGCTCGCTCTGTTGGGCCTGCTCTCTTTTCTGATGGTGAGCACCTGGCGTTATCCGAGCTTTAAAGAAATTCATTTCAGCGGGCCTCGGTCGCCACTCATCGTGATTGCGTTCGGCGCCCTCATTACCTTCATCTGGATTTATCCGCAGCCGATGCTGCTTGCGATCACTTCGGCGTATGTAGGCGCTGGCATTCTCCTCCGGGCTGGCGGTGTGTTGAGGCGCCGGTTGCGTCATTCTAGGCCTCCTCATCCGGAGCACCAGAATGGCTAGACACCGCGAGCACACGCCGCACCTGGTCCAACAGATGCCCACCGTTCTTCTCGTGGGCGCCGAGTCCCTTCTCGGAAAGGAAGTGCGGGAGCGTCTCGAAATCAGCTCGATCCCCGCGCAGATAAAGCTTATTTCCGTGGAGGAGGAGGGCGGCATTCTAACGGTCAAGGAAGGCGAGCCGATTGTGATCGGCCCCTTGGGATTGCAGGATCTTGACGGCGGCAAGGTGGTGGTGCTCGCAGGGACTCCGGAATCGAGCGCGCAGGCTTTCGAACGCGTTCAGACCTTGAATCCGCGCCCTATGATCGTGGACGTAACCGGTGCTCTCGACAACAAGCCTGGCGCTCAACTGCGAGCTCCCCTGGCCGAATTGCACGCTTACGCGAGCAGTGCGATCCAACTGATCGCGCATCCGGCGGCCATCGTGTTAGCGCTTTTTTTGAAGCGCCTGCAACAGGCTGGCATGATCCACCGGTCTGTCATAGAGATTTTCGAGCCGGCGAGTGAGCGCGGCCAACGCGGACTGGATGAACTGCAGCAGCAAACGGTTGGTCTTCTGGCGTTTCAAAAGCTGAAGAAAGAGGTCTACGACGCCCAAGCCAGTTTCAACATGCTGGCCCAATTCGGCTCGGACGCTCCGCTATCCCTGGCCGAAATTGAAGCCCGCATCGACCGCCAACTCACCGGCCTGCTCTCGTCGCCGGACGATCCTCCGGTCCCTTCGCTCCGGCTGATTCAAGCGCCTGTATTTCACGGTTATAGCTTTTCCGCTTTCGTCGAGTTCGAGAAGAATCCGGGCGTGGAGGCGCTTTCGAAAGCATTGGCGAGCAGTTCGATCGAACTGCGGCGTTCCGACCAGGAGCCGCCTTCGAATGTCGGAGCGGCGGGCCAAAGCGGGATCGCGGTCGGCAACATCGTGATGGACCGCCATGACAGCCGCGCCTGCTGGTTCTGGATAGTCGCCGACAACCTTAGAATCGCCGCCGATAACGCGGTACAAGTGGTAGCACAGGCATTCTTGCCTGTGTTGATCTTAGTCGCACTCTTTTTCACCTCTTGCGGCTACCATGTTTCCGGCAAAAGCGATCTCCTCCCTAAAAACCTGCATACCATCGCCATCCCACGTTTCGACAACGTCACGGTGCGCTATCGCCTTACGGACCGGCTTCCTGAAGCGATCGCCCGGGAGTTCATTGCTCGTACGCGCTACCAGATCGTTCCGGATCCCAACCAGGCGGACGCGATCCTGCAGGGCGCCATCGTAAGCTATAACTCGTACCCCACGGTCTTCGATCAGCGCACCGGGCGAGCCAGCGGTCTGCAAGTGAACGTCACGATGCAGGTGCGTTTGATTGAGCGCGCGACCGGCAAGGTGCTGTTTTCCCGGCCGGGCTTCGAAATGAAGCAGCGTTATGAGTTCAGCCCTTCCAGCGCTCCTCAGGCCTATTTTGACGAGACCGATACGGCCGTCGACCGGTTAAGCCACGATGTCGCGCGCGATGTAGTCAGCGCGATCCTGGAGAGTTTTTGACGCCGGAGCAGTTCCTGCAAAAAATTCAGCGAAGTACGCCCGCGCCCGCTTACTTATTCCTTGGACCCGAAGGCTACCAGCGAGGTTTGTGCCGCCGCGCGCTGACCGGGCGAGTGCTCGCACCCGAGGAGATGGAGGGCGGGCTGACCCGGCACGATCTGGATGAGACCTCGCTAACCGCGGTTCTGGACGACGCGCGAGCTTTGTCCCTATTCGCACCCAGCCGGTTGCTCTGGGTCACGAACGCGGAAGCGGCGCTACCCAAGCGGCTGACAGCGGGCGACGACGATGACCACTCGGGCGCTGCCGCCCTCAAACAGTATCTTCGCGAAGGAACGTCGGGAACCGTCGTTGTCTTTGAAGCATCCCGCTTTGCCTTCGAAGGCGAGGAGAAGGCCAAGCTCGAGCGCGTGCAGAAGTTTTATGGGGCGATTCCCGATCAGATCGAATTCCGGCCTTACACGCCGGAATCGGCGAGACGCTTGGCGCAAGAGTTGGCACGCGGGTCGGGCTTGCAGATGGGGATTTCGGAACTCGGTCTGCTGATCGATGTGCTCGGCGGGGACGCGGCTCGCATTGCGAGCGAGATCGAAAAGCTCCGGCTATACGCCGGCGCCGATCGCAAGATTACCGCGGACGATATCCGCGATCTGGTCCCTAACGCCCAAGCGACGACGATCTTCGCGATGGTGGCCGCAGTGGGCCGGGGCGATCGCAAGCGGTCCTTAGAAAGTCTTGAAGTATTGCTGCGCGAAGGCGAGTACCTGCCGCTGGCGCTCGCGTTCCTAGGGACACAACTCCGGCTGGCGAAAGTCGCGCAAGAGGCAAACCTGCGCAACGCTCAACAGATTCAGACGCACTTTACAAAATTGGGTATCCGGATCTGGCGCGATCGCGCCGAGCAGGTCTATCAAACGCTTTCGGCATTCTCAAACGAGCGCCTGGACGACGCAATCGGGAAGGTCTTCTGGGCGGATAAGGCGTTACGAGACACTCGACCCGACGATCGTTTAGTGATGGAAGAACTGGTCCTGAGCCTGACGAAGTAGATGGTGAAACTAGGCTGCCGTGAGAGCTTTGATGCGCCGGCTGATGCGGCTCTTATAGCGCGAGGCGGTGTTGGCCTTGATGATGCCCCACTTAGCCGAACGATCGATCAACGAGAAGGTTGCGGAGACCAGAGCCTCCGCCGACTTCGCGTCCTTTTTGTCTAATGACCTGCGCATCGCGCGAACCTGGTGCCGCAGACGAGTCTTCCGGAAGCGGTTAATCTCCGTTTTGCGCCTGGTCTGGCGCACGCGCTTCAGGGAAGAAATTGTATTTGCCATTCTCTAAATCAAATCCTTACAGGGTGTATAGTTTCTAGAGTAGCGTATAGCACTCGAAAACTCAATGCTCGCTCCTCGATTGTCAGGAACTTCGCACGACGGCTTGATTCTCGGAACCCGCATTGCGATCCGCCAGGACGTAGCCGGCATAGCGGGCCGAAACCGTCGCAGTGATAGCAGAAACGGTCCAATGCGGTTCGAGGATCTGCCAGGAAGCATCCCGGTGCGAAACAGGGACAAGTGAGAGCGGCCGCTGGCC
>JBPCOQ010000211.1:0-5349 GCA_051000095.1 Bryobacteraceae bacterium
GGCTCAAAGCTTCTGCTGCTTGCATGCTGACGATCAACTCCCAGCATGCCGAACCGCCCCTCCAGGCTCATCTTGTATGAGAAACTCGCTCCCGCTCCAGGCTCATCTTGTATGAGACAAGACTTAGAGCCGGAATTCTCAGACCAGCCTGTTATAATGATCGGGAACGTTGCGCCCGTAGCTCAGTTGGATAGAGCGTCTGGCTACGAACCAGAAGGTCGGCTGTTCGAGTCAGCCCGGGCGCACCATCACGCAGCTTCGCCAGAAAGAATAGGTCTTCGCGCGCAAGAGGGCGCTCCCGGCGATGAGGAGCAGAGCCATCCCGCAAAAAGTGAACGTTGATGGTTCAGGTACCGTATTGGCCTGACCTGTCTGGACGAAGACTCCGCCCAGCTCGCCCAGCGGAAATTGGGTTGTTTTCAGGACCGCGTAGAATTGACCGGCTTGCAGTTGCGCAGTTTGGGCGGCGCTTAAGGTGAAGTTTTGGGCGGGTACAGAACCGGAGGTCATGTTGGGGACTCCCGCCAAAGTAAACTGAGTGCTGCCCGTGTTGGTTGAAGTTGCAGGGGCAGTCAAGATGATTCCGGTACTGTTTGACCTCAAACAACAGAAGTTGCTAGTCGGTGCGACAACGGTCAACACCTTAGTTGAGGTATCGAAATTGAATTCGACAAAACCGAAACCCGCGGAACCGGTGTTGCCAATCACCCCGGCGCTGCTGGGGACGCCACCCGAGCCGAACAGGGTGGCATCATAGATCAAAGCACCTTGCGCGAGGCTTGCTCCCGCAGAATATAGGCACATCACAAAAAATAGACCGAATCTCATAAGAATACTCCAATATTCCGAGTATAAAGGCTCTTCGCGGAGGTTTTACCGTACTTTTGACAGTAAATGGAGCGGAAAAGTAATGGAACTTCGGCCAGTTCGGATTCGCAATCAAATCGGCTCGAATCCTTGCGCGACCAGCGCGTTGTGGGCCTCCGCGCAGGCTCGCTGCGGCGTTTGCTCACCGGCGTGGAGGGACCGGGAAGTGCAGCCGACCAAGTGAGAATGAGCTGGTATCGAAATTTGTATTACCATGCAGTTTGCCGGGTGGTCTCTACTGTGAAATTCTCGGTCGCAATCTTGATCCCATCGTCTATACTGTCGATGGCGGGGAATACGCAGGTGCGATATTCGTTACTCGTTGCGAAGTGCCAGATGAACGAGGAGAACTGGTCCGGAGGAAAGGCTTGGATTTGCCCTCTCGGCCGGAACCAATACATTGTTTGGCGATAGACCCGGAACGCCAGCCGGTATTCGGGAACAGCTCTGAAACCCAGGCGCCCACCCTCATAGCTGCCACTAGCCGTTACAACGGTCGCGCCATATCCCGATGGCGTAGGCTTGATGCGGATCGAAGTACCCGGTCTCATTGCCGCGGAGCTATGATCTTCTGACCTTGCAGCGCCAGCTTAGCAGCCAGCGGTCATCGAAGAATATGGCTATAGACCGACAACAATCCGCACTCCCGACGAACTCATGGGATTCGACGATGGAACGGAAGGATGAGATCGTCGAAGAAATCCATGCATGGCGCCGTGCTCTGCCGCGCGGTTTGATTATGATCTCGATCGCATGTTCGCGGATTTGCAGGCCAAAGAGGCTCTAAATCCCGCGCGGCGCGCCGATCTCAAACCTGTAGAACCGAAACGCGGCGAACCTAGCTGATCCGTCGCAGCATTTCGCCGCAGATTTTCGCGGCATGCGAGCCAGGGCTCCATCGAGACTTGCCAGTAGAGCCCAGCGGGGATTTGAAGCCGGGTACAGCGCCATCGCGTATCCGTCGCCTGGCGTTCTCTTCGCATGATGGCATGGGGCTGTGCCGGTCGTGGCGTATGCGTCGCATCGGATCGCGCGCGCGGTTCCGAATTTGGCGGAGAGCCGCATCCCTTCGAGGATCTCCCGCGGGGAACGGATCAGGAGTTCGCAGTACCCGTTGACGAGCCTGCGCGGGGAGATGCGCCAGTTACGCCCGAGTCCGATCCACGCTTCGGGAGTTGCGACATCCGGCGCAGATAACCCAACCTCAGCCAGTTTGAAAGGATTGATGTTGCGCGCCAGTTCGAGGAAATAAACGTTACAGGAATGCGCCAGCGCAAGCGGGAGCGTGAGACGACCGTGTCCTCCTGGCTTCCAACATCCATGGCAGATTACCGTGGGCAGCGGTCCCCGATGCGCATACGCGACGAACGGTTTTACCAAGGAACCAAATGGTATCGGCTCGTCCGGATTCAGCGCGCGCGAGGCGATCGCGTGACGGCTTCGCACGTCCATGAGCAAGTACGAGAGATCAGGCCGCGGGAACTCGCGCTCAAGAAGGCGCGCGGTCAAGTCGTCCGGTAATCGTGAGCTTGGGGAGGCAGGCGGCAAGATCGCCCGCCCCACAACTCTTAGGATGGCTTCTCGCCGTGTCATTGCTTCCAGCGGTACACGACATCCTGCGACACAACCGCACCCGTGTCATGCACTGTTATGGACGCGGAATCCAGCCGTCCGAGCGCGCGCCCGAGACTCGCAAGGTTGCCGGAGAAGAAGGACGGTCCCTCTGCCTTGAGAGGATTGTCGATCAGCCGCATCATGCGGATGAAGTGCGGCAGTTCGGTGGCGTGGCCATATCGCGTGGCATAGCGGGCCGGTTGCTGCGATGAATTTGCGATTCGGCCCAGTATCGCGGCGGCTAGCTCGGGCCGGTTGGCCGCGACCAGAATCTTTCCGTTGACCCTTACTTGAATCGGCGAGAGTCCGCTGGTAACACTGCTTAGGGCCGTGTTCCAGGCCGCATCGGCGAGCAGCACTACAGCCGAATCGATCCCGACAAAGGCGCCGTCGGGGAGAACGCGGGTCTGTTCTACCTGCATCATTCCGTCCAATTTGACGCCATCGAGGAGCCGTGGAACAGGCTCCTGCGCTGAAGTGGAATCTAGCGGCGGCTGGTCGATGCGGACCTCGAGGTCGCTTTCGCTACCTACGGCGGCATCCATCGACGTGGCCATGGGAGCGGTCTTATCATTACTAGCCGCCTCCGCTCGCGGCTCAAAGATCTTGCGGCGGAGCAGAACCCGGCTCTCGCCGATCTCAGTTCCAGTGCGCCGGGTATCGGAGATAGCAGCATTGTAATGCTTCAGTTCCGACGCGTTGCGTTGAATCCAATACGAGCGCATGTACGGGCTTTGCAGCAACCGCTCCATGTTGAGTACCAGCCGCAACTCACCCGGCTGCTTGGCTGCCCGTACCGATTTGCTGAACCACGATTCTTGCGTGACATTGGGCGAAGCCTGACCGGAAAGCAGCGGCAGAGCCCCCGCCAGCGCAGCAGACGCTCCGCAACGTCGCGTACTGGCGGCAGGGTTCGATGCGCGCCGATATCCTCGAGCGAGGTCCGCACATTGTGCCAAAAGCTTTCCGGCACCCGGCGCTCGTCCTGCTGGTGCGCGAAAGCATCCAATGCAGCCTTGAACTCAACAAGCGCCTCATCGTGCTTGCCTTGCTGCCACAGGAGATCGGCGACACGATCGTGCGCATCGCCGCGTTTGCCGTCGAGTTGAAGGGTGTTGCGATACTCTTCGAGCAGCGCGACGTTTGGTTGGAATCTCGATAATATTCCGCCAAATGGAAATAGGCGTCCGCGCCACCAGGCCGGTTCTCCACCATCGCCGGAAGATAATCCTCCCCATCGCTCTGTTTCGTCGCGCCCAGATACTTGCCATAGCGCGCGCCGTAGTAAAACCAGACGTCACCCGCGAGTTGCTGCGTGCGATCCACCGGCTTGCCGAGCCGGTCGCCGATGAGTGCGCTGCCGAGCGCGTCATGGAAGGCGGCATTCACAGGCGCCGTGTTCGGGACGAAGTACAGGCCCGCGAGCGCGGTATAAGCGCGGGTCCAGACCGGGGGCAGCCCGCGACCGCGTGCCGCGATCACATCGAAGGAACGGCTGGCATCCCCGCTCTTAATGACATAGTTCGCAATCGCGTTGCGCACGTCCTCTGAAGGATCGGAGGATGCCGCGGCCGTGAGCTTTTGCGGCGATCGTGTCAACAGTTCGGCATACCGGTTAAGCTGAGGACCGTTGAGTCCGCCCTGTTGATCCTTGAGAGCCAGGACGCGAAGCTCACCGGACGTGTTTGCGGCAAGCCGAAAGAACCGGGCGGCCTGATCGAGATAGGAATCACGATTCTCCGTCTCCGGGGGCAGCGCTTTCCAGTACCCTTCCAGTTGAGCGCCCAATTCATCAAACTGCAAGCGCCGCTGTTGAAGCTCGATCAAGGCCGCCGGTTGCCGCTGCGTGGGATTAGCGATCAGCAGGGCGTAACGCCACTTCGCCTCCAGGTCCAGCAGTCCGGCGCTTTGCACCGCGGGCAGCAGCGTCTGCATCCGTTGCTTTCCGGTGAGGAACGTGGCAAACGCGAGTTTTTCCTCGGGAGTGAAGTACTGCCCCACGGTGGCGCCTATCTGCCGGAGAGGGGCGTCCAGTTGACCGGGCTTGGTTAACGCAGACAGGCGGTGAAGGCCGTGGCGTGCTGGCGCGAGCGTGTCGTCACGCGCGCATAGAGTTGCGCGCCGGACTGATAATCGGTCAACAGGTTCGCGCCTGCCCACGAGAAGCCTCTTTCGGCGTACTCACGGGCTTGTGGAATCATGTTCCAGGATTCCAATCTGGCCGCGACAGCGAAGGAGTTCTCGGGCTTGAAGGCCGGGCCCGTGATCAGCGCCGCTTCCAGCGCTTTCACCGCCGCATCGGCTTGCCCCTGACGCGCGCGAAGCGTCGCCACTCTCTCCATCCACTGCGAATTGTGATAATTCAATTCGTAGAGCTTCGCATAGGTTGCCGCAGCTTCATCGAAACGGAGCAGGCGCTCCTGCAGGCCGCCGCCGGCTGTGTAGAACTCGACCCGATCGGGCCGAATCGCGATCGCTCGCGCATAGCCGCTCAAAGCAGCCGGGAAGTTTTCAAGCTGCGTCTGAATACGCGCTTCCAGCAGGGGCCAGCGGAAATCGCGCGGCGAGTCTTTCGAAGTCTTCTCGTAAAAGGCGATGAGCTGTTGCGCGCGGCCGTGGGCTGCCGCATAAGACGCGGCTTCCCGCACTAACTCTTCATCCTCGGGGTAGCGGTTCAGAATCTGGATGTATTGGTCCGCTGCGCCGGGGTAATCCTTGAGACCGGTGAGCACCGGGATTAACCCGAAGTTCTCAGGCCTATTTCACGTAAATCGATGTAATATCAATAAGTTGGCAGGATTTCTCGGAATGGGTGCTGCCTACGGGCAGGCTGGAGTTTACTGGATTCGAAGTGTGACGCCGAGTAAG
>JBPCOQ010000212.1:0-49526 GCA_051000095.1 Bryobacteraceae bacterium
AAGCTGGATATTGTTTGATCCATGCCCAATCATAAATGGTTTTGACCGCCGTTTGCCTTGTTAGGCTAATCGACGACGCCTCTCCGGGAATCCCACGGCACCTTCCCCCAATCCGGTTAAGCACCCGCAGGCCACCCATCGGTCGAATTGGACCCGAAAACACAGGCGTCTATACTGAGACAGGCAGGGCTGAAAAGATGAAATACTTCGTGCTGTATGCGCCGACCGAAAACGGCTATAGCGCGCATGTTCCCGATCTTCCGGGGTGCATCGCGGCTGCGTCCACTCTGGAAGAGACGGCCAGTTAATGAAAGAAGCCATCGAATTTCACATGGAAGGCATGCGGTTGTACGGTGAACCTGTCCCGGAACCCGTTACTGTTGGGGAAGAGGTGGACGTGCCCGCCTGATCCCTCGGCCGGCGTGAAAGTCAGCGGATTTGAGAATTGGCACAGACCAAGCGCTTCAGCCACAAAAAGTACCTCAGCTTGTTGTCCACCAAGCTGCGCGCGCCTATCGCTCAGCTTCCGCAACTGCGTTTCTGCGTCTTCCGAGCCGGCCACTATCCTATGGAGTCTCTACTTCTCGCCTGACCGAACGCCAACGCGCAAAGGCATCGCGCGGTGGGAACGATGAATGGTGCGCGCGAGGCTACGCAATCCGGCCGACGTAGGGCGAGCGTGCTTCGGCAAAACCGAACTTCGGCCGCGGCAGCGGATCACGCGCCCATTGCGTCAACGCCAGGGACATGCAACTCGCAACCGCGCGAATCATGAACGCCCGCGTCAAGACTGGATCGAAATTTCAGTGCCCGCCTTGGTCAGTCAATCTACGTTTGCTTTAGTGCCAGAGCAGTGGGAGCGGAAAAGCATCACGCGCCGCGCCGGACGTTCTCGCTGTAGGTTTTCTTCACGCCTACGTAGAGGGTCCGCTTTCTTGGCTGCCTCCATTCTGCGATTCCAACTCCGCCTGAATCGGGCCGGGTCCCGAAGGGTCGCGGGTCTATCGACGTCCAACAGTCGCAGGATCTCCGTCCACACGAACGAATCCAGATAACCCTGTCGAATGCCGGTTGGAGCTACATCCGGAGAAGACGAAGATTGTCTATTGCAAGGATGGTAATAGTCGAAGGGGTTATCCGAACGAGAAGTTCGAATTTCTAGGCTGTGGTTTTCAGCCGTGGAGAGCGAAAAGCCAGGCGGGGAAGTACTTTGCCGGCTTCAGTCCCGCGATTTCCGGCCAAGCGGGCAAGGCGGTTCGCGATACGATTCGAAGCTGGAAGCTGTATGTACGCAGTGACCAGGCGCTCGAGGATCTGTTGTGGATGCGCTTGCGCACGTGCCGTGTTCACTGCGAGGTCGTAAGCGCAGGGGACGCAGTGGATTGCGCGCATCTTGCGACGTGATTCCCCGGGGCCACTCACCCGACGCCTTTTGTTCGCCTCCCGAGCCGGTCGCGGGCTAGTCCTTTTTCCAGGTAGCGACTCCACCATCGGCTGATGTGGGCACAGCCTGCATCGGCGCATGCTGGTAATCGGAGGTAGTTCAAGAAATGGAAAATGCACTGGTGGCGCTGTCTGACGGTTTGGCCGTCGTGGTCGAAAAGGCAGGGCGCGCCGTGGTCGCCGTGCACGGCCGGCCGCGGGTCTCATCAAGTGGAGTGCTCTGGCGTCCCGGCGTCGTGCTGACAGCCGATCATACATTGCGCCGCGAGGATGGCGTTCGTGTCACCTTGCCGGATGGAAGCGCCGTCCCGGCCGAGATCGCAGGACGCGACTCCGGAACCGATCTCGCGGTATTGAAGATCGATGCAGCGGATGTTCCGATGGATGGTCAGGCTCCTAGCGTCTTAAAAGTCGGAAATCTCGCCCTGGTGGTTGGGCGCTCGGCAGACACAGGCGCCAGCGCCACCCTGGGAGTCGTCAGCAGCCTTTCGGGCGCCTGGCACACCTGGCGCGGCGGGCAGATCGACCAGTTCGTGCGCTTGGACGCGGGCGTCTATCCAGGATTATCTGGCGGAGCCGTGGTGGATGCCCAGGGCGGCTTTATTGGAATCGCCACGCTAGGGCTGTCCCGAACTTCACCGCTCGCCATTCCGGTTTCGACAATCGAGCGAGTTGCCGCCGAGCTGCTCGAGAAGGGTCATATTGCGCGCGGCTACCTGGGCGTCGGATTACAACCGGTCGGCGTTCCGCAGCATCTTAAGGACAGGCTCGGAATTGCGGGCAAGTCAGGTCTGATCGTGCTGAGTGTAGAGGCGGAAGCGCCGGCAGGGCAGGCGGGTGTCGGGATCGGAGACGTGTTCGTCGCGCTGGATGGAAAGCCGGTGGGCGACACGGAGGACGTTCGGGCGGCGCTGGGCGCGGAGTACGTCGGCAAGACGGTGCAAGCTTCGATTCTGCGGGGCGGCGCGCTGATCGAATTGCCAATCAAGGTGGGAGAGCGGCCGCGAAGGAGCGCGTGATGAGCGCCCCCGGTTTTGGTGAGGTGGCCGAGCGGCTGCGGCGCTCCACGGTACAAGTGATCCATCCCGGGCGCGGCGGCGGCTCGGGTGTGATCTGGACGGCCGAGGGTGTGATCGTTACCAACTCGCATGTAGCGCGTGACCGGCAGGCGCAGATAGAGTTGTGGGACGGGCGGCGATTCGACGCGGAGGTTACCGCGCGAGACCTGCGCCGAGATGTGGCGGTCTTGCGAATTCGAGCAACCGGCTTGCCAGAATCTGTCGCGGGAGATTCCAGCTTGTTACGGGCGGGAGAATTAGTAGTGGCCGTCGGTAATCCTCTGGGGTTCATTGGAGCGCTCACGACCGGCGTCGTTCACGGATTGGGTCCGCTCCGCGGATTGGGAAAACAGAATTGGGTGCAGGCGGCGATCCGGCTGGCGCCCGGCAATTCGGGTGGTCCGTTGGCCGACGCGCGGGGCCGCGTGGTCGGTATTAATACGATGGTGGTGTCCGGCGGTTTGGGGCTCGCGGTACCCAGCAATGTGGTGGCGGATTTTCTCAGGCGCGGCGGCTCGGCTCCTTCATTGGGCGTGGTTGTGCGCCCGGTTGCGATCGGGAATGGCGGCTCGGTGGGATTGCTGGTGCTCCAGGTTTCGCCGGCCGGCCCAGCGGCGGCCGCTTCTGTGATGATCGGGGATCTGCTTACCGGCGCGGATGGACGTGCATTTCAGGCCGTAGACGATTTGAGCGACGCGCTGGAATCCGGCCGTCCGGTGGTGGCGCTGCAGTTCCTGCGCGGCGACCGGCGAGTGCGGCGCGAGGTCCACGTACGGCTGGCCGGGCGTCTTGCGACGGAAGGCGCCGCTGCGTGATTCGCGTCCAGGTGGCGGCCACGTCCGCGGTGGTTCGGGCCGGATTCGAAGCGCTTTTGCGGACGGCGCCGAATCTCGAAATCACGGGGAGCGCCTCGGATTGGACGCAATTGGCGGCTGGGGATCCCGACGTTGTCTTGGTGGATTGGGACGGTTCGGGGGAGGATTTGCCGGCCGAACTGCTGGAGCTTGCCCCGGCGTCCGCGGTGGTGCTGCTGGCCGATGATCCGCAGCGCTCCTGGACCAATGAAGCGCTGCGCGCCGGCGTTCGCGGGGTGCTGCCGCGCGAGGCGGGCGCCAATCAGATTATTGCCGCCGTGGAAGCAGCCGCCGCCGGACTGGTGGTGCTTCCGGCAGAGGAACTGGAGGGATTACTGATGAATCCGAGGCCCGCTCGAAGCATCGAAACACTCAGTCCTCGCGAAATCGAGGTGCTCGGCATGGTAGCCGAGGGGTCGAGCAACAAGGCCATCGCATTCCGGCTTGGCATCTCGGAGCACACTGTGAAATTCCACGTGACCTCGATCATGACTAAGCTGAATGCGGGGAGCCGGACGGAAGCGGTCACCTTGGGGATACGGCAAGGTTTAGTGATGTTGTAAAGGAGAGAAACGATGATCTTACTCACTGGCGCTACCGGCACCAGCGGCTCGGAAATCGCCAAAGAACTTTTGCGCCGGCATGTGCCGTTTCGCGCGCTGGTGCGGAGCGCCGCGAAGGCGCGGAATCTGGAAACCGGCGGCGTCGAGCTGGTGGAAGGAGACTTGGACCAGCCCGAGTCGCTCGATCGCGCTCTGGAGGGCATTCAGCGCGCCTTGATTTTGTCGGCGCCGGACCCGCGCTCGGTGGAACAGCAAGGCAACTTCATCAATGCCTCCAAGCGGGCTGGTGTCAAGCACATCGTCAAATTTTCGGCGATGGGCGCGGCCATCAACTCGCCCGCCTTCTTACTAAAGTGGCACGGCCAGATCGAAGAGGAGCTGCAGCGTTCCGGCATACCGTTTACCGCTCTGCAGCCGAACAGCTTTATGCAGAATTTCCTGGGAATGAAAGCTACGATCGCGCAAGGCGCAATTTACGCCCCGATGAAGCAGACGCCTTTAACTCTGGTGGACACGCGCGACATTGCTGCCGTTGCGGCTACCACTCTGACGGAAGCCGGCCATGAAGGGAGGATCTACGTGATTACCGGCCCGGAGGCGCTGACTCACGACGAGATCGCGGCCAAACTGTCAGCGGCGCTTGGCCATCCCGTCAAGTATGCCGACGTTCCTCTGGATGCGTTTAATCAGTCTTTACGGCAAGCTGGTCTGCCCGGATGGCTCGCCGATTGGTATCACTGAGTTGTATGCGCTGTGGCGTGAAGGGGAGTCCGCGCCAGTGAACGATCTGGTCACGCGGGTCGGGAAGAAGCAGCCGATTACGTTTGATCGGTTTGCGCGGGACTACGCGCCGGCGTTCCAGAGTTGATGCCCACGTAGGCAAGACTGTCTGCGCCACCGTCGCGAAATCGTCACGGCGCGCACACAGCGCGCCTTCGCCGCAAACTGTGGGGCAGGCGGTCGGGGTTTGCCGCCTGCCCGGCGACCCGGTGTTTGGGTCGCCTGCAACCGCGGCTGGACGTAGACAGCAAGACTCTCTGCGCTACAGTTGCGAAATCGTCGCGTCGCGCAAAGAAACAAGGATTTAGTCACACAGCGCGGCTTTGCCGCAAACTGTGGGGCAGGCGGTCGGGGTTTGCCGCCTGCCGGACGATCCGGTGGTTTGGGTCGCCTGCAACCGCGGCTGGACGTAGACAGCAAGACTCTCTGCCCTACCGTTGCGAAATCGTCGAGTCGCGCAAAGAAACAAAGATTTAGTAGTACAGGCTTTCTCGACTGTGTGCTTTGGCAACGCGTTACAAACGTGTAAAATAATCAGAGGAGATCCCATGCAAGCACTGATTCGAGCCAGCTTGGTATTCGCAGTATGTTCACTGCCTCAATTTGCCCAAACATCGCCTGAAGCGCCCGCGAGTCAAACGCTATCTCAGCACGATCGCGATTACGCGATGGGTCAACTCCAGGCCGGACGCAAAGAGTTTGTGGACGCAGTATCGGGCCTGACTCCCGAGCAATGGAATTTCAAAGCCGCTCCGGATCGCTGGTCGATTGCCGAGTGTGCCGAGCACATTGCCGTGAGCGAAGATTTTATCAGCGGCATGATCAAGAATCAGATCCTGAAGGGTCCCGCGACGCCCGAGAAACGCGATCAGGTGAAGGTCAAGAATGATGAGGACCTGACCAAAGCAGTAGTGGACCGCACCCAAAAATTTAAGGCTCCCGAGCCAATCGTTCCCAAAAAGCGCTGGGCCGATCCGGCGGAAGCTGTGGCCCACTTCAAGGAAGGCCGCGATGCCAACATCGCCTACATCGACAAGACGCAGGACGATCTCCGCGACCATTTCGCGCCGCATCCCGCCGCCGGATTGCTCGACGGCTACCAATGGTTTCTTCTGATGTCAGCCCACACCGAGCGCCACGTCGCCCAGATCCAGGAAGTAAAAACCGACCCCAAGTACCCCAAGGCGCAGCCGGTCAGCTAGCCCATTTACTTCCCCACCCAGGCTGCCGACCGCTTGTCCAAGAAAGCGGAAATGCCTTCCTGGGCGTCGTCGGCCAGCGCGTTTATCGTCATCACCTCTTGCGCGTACGTGTACGCCTTGGCTTGATTGAGATCCATCTGCTCATAGAACGCCTTCTTTCCAAGCGATACGGTGAAATCGCTTGCCTGGGCAATCTCGATTGCAAGCCGGCGCGTTTCAGACTCGAGATCGCCTGAAGGCACAACGCGATTAATCAGACCCCATTCGGAAGCTGTAAACGCATCCACCATTTTCCCGGTGAGCAGCATTTCGAGCACGCGTTTGCGTCCAATCGCGCGTGAGACCGCAACCATGGGTGTGGTGCAGAACAGCCCGATGTTCACTCCAGGAGTCGCGAACGCGGCGTCTTCAGAAGCGATTGCGAGATCGCACGTGGCCACCAGTTGGCAGCCCGCCGCTGTAGCGATGCCTTGGACCTGTGCGATCACAGGCTGCGAAACGGATTGGATCTTCGCCATGAGCTGAGTGCACGCTTCGAACAGCTCCCGGTAATCCGCGGCCCCGCGGCCCACCATCTCGCTGAGATCATGGCCCGAGCTGAAGACCCGTCCCTCCGCGGCCAGGATAATCGCGCGGATACTCCGCTCGGCCCCGAGCCGATCCAGGCAATCCATCAGCTCCCGCATCAACTCGAGCGACAGCGCGTTGCGGCGCTGTGGGCGGTTCAATGTGATTACTCCCACGGGACCTTCGACCGTGCGGAGCAGAAATCGGTAGTCCATACGGGCTGCCTCCTACTTTGGAGTGTACAGCTACCCGGGCCATTAAAGTTCCATCGGTACCGCAGCCCCGATCAGCTCCGTGCGGCAGATCGCGACGTCCAGGTGGCCGGAACCCCGCTCTTCAGTCTGATCTAGTTGATGTTGATACGAAGCTTCGTGATCGTGGTGAGAACCCGGTGCCAGAGAAAAAAGTGAGGACAGTCGGAATCGGAGGCTGCAAACCGGCCGGACCTGGACGCCGCAGTTCTGACAGGGAGCGTATTGAAAGTTTTCGCAGTCTTTGTAGTGTGCACTTGGCACATCATATTCAAACCTTGCACGTATAAGCATCGCCTTCGCAAGCCATAAGCGGCGACCGCCGCGTCAATCCCTTAATTGCCGTTCAATGAGGCCGCGATCAAATTGATCGCGGAAACCTTATCTTGCCTTCATAACCAATCAGACCTCGGCCGGGCTTCAATGAGGCCGCGATCAATTGATCGCGGAACTGCAAGGCGGCCGAAGGTCGCCTTGCATTACTGATCCCGCAATGAGATCAGCGGTTCGACCCGCAGGGCTCTCCACGCCGGAACTGCGCACGCGCATAGGGCCACAACCGCCAAGGTCGCGATTGTCAACAGGTACGTAGGCGGGTCCGTGGCCGTTACTCCAAATAGCATCGACTTTAACAGTCTTGTGATGCCGTAAGCTCCGATCAATCCAACCAGCGCCCCCCCGATCACCGGTCGCATCCCATCACGTACCAGCATTCCAAACAGCCCAGCCGTGGATGCGCCCAGCGCCCTGCGAATGCCGATTTCGCGCGAGCGTTGCGCTACCGAATAAGCCAGGACTCCATAAACGCCCAACGCGGCGAGGAACAATGCGATGCTAGCGAAACACGAGAGCAGAGATGCGCGGAAGCGCTGATCGCCCACCGATGCGTGCACCAGGTCGCTGAGCGGAGTGACATCGGTAAGCGCCAGGTCTTTGTCGAGAGACTGGACGGTGCGCCGCGCGGTCGAAACCAACTGGCTCGGATCGCTTGTCCCGCGAATGACCGCGGTGAACGCTTCATTGGCATTCTGCGCGAACGGCTGGTAAGCCTCGGGCTGTACGCGAGCGTCAACGCCGTCCTGCTTTTCGTCCGCCACCACGCCCACGATGGTGACCCAGTCTCCTTTATCGTTCGGGCGGCCGAACTTGATCCGCTTGCCAACTGCATTCTCGCGATGGAAGTAGACGTCCTCCAGAGCCTGATTCACGATCGTCACAGGCTGACTTTTCAGTGTGTCGAAGCCGTTGAAGTAGCGGCCGCGCAGCAGGGGAGTCCCCATTGCGCGGAAATAATCGGGAGTTACGCAATTGTGGCGGAGTTCGCGCTCGTACTCGCCATTGGGACGGCCTTCGACGGTGGCATCGGCGGTCCATGCGTAGCCCCGCAGGGCAAGCGTCAGCGAGGTTCCGACAGCTTGGACCTGAGGCTGCGCTCGAACACTCTGCTCCAGGTCCTGGACGAAGCGCGCAACTTGTTCCTCCTTCGGGTACCGGACCCCGGGCAGAAGTATGTTGAAGCTGATCGCGTGATCGGGATTGAAACCAGGATCCACATTTTCGAGCCGGATGAGGCTGCGAATCAGCAGGCCGGCGCCGGCGACTAACAGCACTGATAGCGCCACCTCGCAAGCCACCAGGATATTGCGTAGCGAACGATTGCCCCGCGATGTAATCCGACTTCGGTCTCGCAGCGTGTCCGAACGGGATGAGGCCAGCGCCGGCACAACTCCGAACAGCAGAGGCGCGGCCAAAGTCAGGATTACATTGAAAGCGATCACCCAATCGTCGATGCGCAATTCGGCAAAACGCGGAATGGCGGATGGAGCGTAGCGCAGCAAAGCGCCACGCGCGGCCGCCGCCAAAACGAAACCGGACACGCCGCCCAGCAATGAGAGGACGAGGCTTTCGGTCAGCAGTTGACGAATCAGGCGGCCGCGTCCGGCTCCCAGCGCTTGCCGGATTTCAAACTCACGGGCTCGCACCGCGGCCCGGCCAAGCTGCAGGTTCGCCACGTTCGAGCAGACAATGAGAAACAGCAGGCCGACTGCGGCCAGAAGCATCAGCAACGCCGGGCGTTTGTCTTCCGTGAGCGTGGCGTGAAAACCGTCCAGCCGTACTCCCATCTTTGAATTCGTGTCTGGATAGGTTTGTTCAAGCCGGCTTGCGATTGCCTTCATCTGGTCGGAAGCCTGCGCGAGCGTAATTCCTGAGCGCAGCCGGGCGATCACGCTTAGAGAATGGGGGCGGCGCTGTTCCACGAACACGCTGGGCTTGAATCCAAAAGGAACAAAGATTTGCACAGCATGGCTTGGAAAGAAGAAACCGCGCGGCATCACGCCCACGACGTCATAGTTCTTTCCGTTTAGGGAGATGCTGCGACCGAGAATGTGGGGGTCGCCTGCGAATTGTGTCTGCCATAAATCGTAGGTGAGAATCGCGACGCGGTCTTTGCCTGTGAACGTCTCTTGACTTCGAAACGTCCGGCCCAGCAATGGCGCGACGCCCAGGATATCGAACAGATTCCCGGTCACCACCAAGCCCTTCAACCGCAACGGCTCGCCTTGGCCCGTAATGAATAGATCGTTGTGGCTCTCGCCCGTTTTGTCGACGCCTGCATAGCCGGCCATGCCTGTAAACACCGTGTTCATTTTTTGCCAATCCGCAAAGTTCGCGGGAGCTGCCACGGTATGGGTCCAGCGCTTGAGCGGGTTGGTCTCCGATATTTCCACCAGGCGATCCGGCTCGGCATAGGGTAGAGGCCGCCAGAGCACGGCCTGTACCACGCTGAACATCGCGGTGTTCGCGCCGATACCGAGTCCAAGCGTGAGCACAGCCACGGCCGTGAACCCGGCGTTGTTTGTGAGCGTGCGGGCCGCGTAGCGAAGGTCCTGCATGATCGTTTCCAGCGCCGGAAGGCTTCTCCGGTTTCGGTATTCCTCTTTGGCGGACTCGATTCCGCCCGATTTGAGGAGCGCTTCCCGCCGGGCATTCTCCGGGCTCATGCCGGCGCGAAGATTGTGAGTGATCTGTAACTGGAGGTGACTCTCCATTTCGTCGGCCAGTTCCTTCTCGCCGCGGCTTTTCCGGAAGGAGCCGCCCAAGCGCAAGAGGAATGCACGTAAGCTTCTCATGAGATCTCCTTGCCTGGAAACAGGAACCGGGCCAGAATCGAGGTGGTTTGCTCCCATTGGCGGGCTTCCTTCCGGACGTGCTTTCGGCCGGCCCGCGTCAGCTTGTAATATTTCGCCTTGCGGTTGTTGTCGGACAAGCCCCACTCGGCGGCAATGTAACCTTCTTGCTCCAACTTCAGAAGCGCTGGATAGAGCGTTCCGTAATTCACCGACAGCCGATCGCCGCTGGTCTGCTCAATGCGGCGAGCGATTCCATAGCCGTGCAGCGGTCCCATGGATTCAAGCGTTTTCAGGACCATCAAGGCCAGAGTTCCTTGCCAGACGTCCCTTTGATTAGGCATACGCATATCAGAATGCCACACCGTCATATTGGAAAGCAATAGGTAGGGCGGGCTGTGTGGCCGGTTTGCCAACGTGGAGCAGGTCCCCGACCTGCTCGCCGAAGGCGGTGTTTTAGGGATTCGCCACTGAAACGCGAGCCGGTCGGAGACCTGCTCCACATTTTTGCAAAGACGTAAGTTATTGAAATGTTTTGGTTCCGCTTAAGCAAATGGCATTGGGCTGTGTGGCGAAAGTCGGTTTCTGTATTCTGTGTGATTCCATTCCGAGAGAGTACTCTTATGAAGCGTTCCCCCGGCATACCATTTGCCTGTCTTCTGCAAAAAGCCCCATTTGCGAGAAGCAAGGGCTTGAGTTGATTGTAGCCAGCCCGTGTCCATTGATAAAATCAATTACAGATGACTGAACTGGTAGAAAAAAGCAAGCGAAGCGAGATCGGTATACTCACCGTCAACAACCCGCCGGTGAACGCGCTCAGCCCTGGTGTTCCAGAGGGCATCGCCACCGGCGTAGAAGAGCTCGAAAAGGACCCAACCGTCAAAGCCATCGTGCTGATCGGTGGAGGACGCACCTTCATCGCCGGCGCGGATATCAAGGAATTTGGCAAGATCACTTCCGGCGGCGATCGGAAACGCGGCCCCGGGCTCACTGCCATCTTGGACCGGATCGATGCCTGCACCAAGCCGGTGATCGCGGCCATCCACGGCACGGCGCTGGGCGGTGGACTCGAAACCGCCATGGGTTGTCACTATCGCGTGGCGGCCGCATCCGCCCAAGTGGGTCAGCCGGAAGTGAAGCTCGGCATCATTCCGGGTGCGGCCGGAACACAACGTCTGCCGCGGTTGGCCGGAGTGGCCAAAGCTCTCGAAATGTGTGCCGGTGGCGATCCGATTCCCGCCACGGAGGCTTTGAAATACGGCATCATCGACCAGATTGTCGAGGGTGATCTGCTCCAAGGCGCGGTGGAGTTTGCTAAAACTAAGGCCGGCAGCCAGCCGCGTCGAGTGCGCGATCTTTCGGACAAGCTTGGTGACGCGAAGACGAACGCTCCACTATTCGCCGCGGCTCGCGAGAACGCCGGCAAGAAGCAGCGTAATCTCATGGCGGCTCAGGCCGCCATTGATGCCGTTGAAGCGGCCACCAGGCTGCCCTACGAGGAAGGTGTCAAGCGCGAGGCCGAGTTGTTCCAGGAATGCCTGTTCTCGGATCAGTCCAAGGCCATGATCCATGCGTTTTTCGGTGAGCGCGAGGTCGGCAAGATTCCCGGTGTCCCAAAAGATACGCCGCTGATTCCGGTAAACAAGGCTGCCATCATCGGTGCGGGTACCATGGGCGGCGGCATCGCCATGGTGTTTGCCAACGCTGGAATTCCCGTGCTTCTCAAAGAGACCGGGCAGGCGGCTCTTGATCGTGGGATCGCCACGATTCGCAAGAACTACGCCAACTCCGTTGCCAAGGGCCGGTTCTCGCAAGAAGTGATGGATCTGCGCCTGGCGCTCATAAAGCCGGCGCTCACCTACGACGGATTCGGCGAAGTGGACATGGTGATCGAAGCCGTGTTTGAGGGCATGGATCTGAAGAAGCGGATCTTCGGGGAGCTCGACAAGATCTGCAAGCCCGGCGCGATCCTGGCTTCCAACACATCGACGCTCAACATCGATGAGATCGCCGCCGCGACTACGCGGCCCCAGATGGTAATCGGCACGCACTTCTTTAGCCCGGCGAATGTCATGCGGCTGCTCGAGATCGTCCGAGGCAAGGCCAGCTCGAACGAAGTGATCGCCACGTGCATGGCTCTTTCGAAAAAGCTCGGCAAAGTGAGCGTACTCGTGGGAAACTGCCGCGGCTTCGTTGGCAATCGCATGTTCGGACCCTATCGGCGTGAAGCGCAGTTCCTGGTCGAAGAGGGCGCTTCGGTGGCGGATGTCGATAAGGCGCTGTACGATTTCGGCATGGCCATGGGTCCTCTGGCGACCGGAGATCTCGCCGGGCTCGACGTGGGCTGGCGTATTCGCAAGGAGTTCAAGGACGCGGAGAACTTGAGCGTGCGGCAGCCGGTCGCGGAAGATCGTCTGTGCGAGATGGGCCGCTATGGGCAAAAGACGGGCGCGGGCTGGTACAAGTACGATGAGAACCGCCGGCCGGTGCGCGATCCGGTGGTGGACCAGACCATCGCTCAATGCCAGCGCGAGAAGGGCATCACGCCGCGTCAGATTGGCCCGGAAGAAATCGTGGACCGATGCATCTACGCACTGGTGAATGAGGGCGCTCGCATCCTCGAAGAGGGCTATGCGCTGCGCGCCGTCGATATCGACATCATCTACATCAGCGGCTACGGTTTCCCGGCTTATCGCGGCGGACCGATGTGGTACGCCGATACCGTGGGTCTGAAAAAGGTGTATGAGCGGGTGCTCGAATTCGAGAAACAGCATGGCGCATTATGGACGCCCGCGCCGCTGCTAAAAAAGCTCGCTGAACAAGGCAAGAAGTTTTCGGATTTCAGCAGCGCGGGAATTGGCCTGCCGGTCGGAGCAAAAGCGTGAGAGAAGCGGTCGTTGTCGCCAGTTCGCGTACCGCGCTGGCTAAATCGTTCCGCGGTTCGTTTAATATGACGCGGCCGGAGGACCTGGCTGCGCATTGCATTCAAGACGTTCTGCGGAAGACGCCACGGCTCGACGCGGCGGAGATCGAGGATGTGATCCTCGGTTGCGCGCAGCCGAATGGGCCGCAAGGCAGTAACATCGCGCGTGTGTCCGCGGTGCTGGCAGGCCTGCCGGTAACAGTAGCGGCGACGACGGTGAACCGCTTCTGCTCCTCCGGCCTACAGGCGATTGCGATGGCTGCGCACCATATCATGGCTGAAGGCGTCGATGCCGCAATCGGCGGAGGTATCGAGAGTATCAGCATGACTCCGCGCGACAACAGTCCTCATCCGGTGGTGCTCGAGCGGAAGCCAGGCATCTATATGGTGATGGGCAACACCGCCGAGGTGGTGGCGAAGCGCTACAAGATCAGCCGGGAGGCTCAGGACCAATATTCGTTGCTGAGCCAGCAGCGCACCGCGCGAGCCCAGCGGGAAGGCTTCTTTGAAGGAGAGATCGCGCCCATGAAAGTCACGCGCGGCGTGCTCGACAAAAACACCGGCGAAGTGGTGAAGACGGAAGAAACGTGCTGCTCTCAAGACGAGTGCAACCGTCCCGATACCACGCTGGAAGGTCTGCTCTCGCTGAAGCCGCACTTTGATCGGACCAGCGGCCACGGCAGTGTGACCGCGGGCAACTCGTCCCAACTGAGCGACGGTGCTTCCGCGACGCTCTTAATGTCGCGCGAGCGCGCCGATCAGTTGGGCATTCCCTACAAGTTGATCTTCCGCGGATTTGCGATCGCGGGTTGCGAGCCGGACGAGATGGGCATCGGCCCCGTCTTTGCCGTACCGAAGCTGCTGAAGCGGCATGGACTCAAGGTCGACGACATCGGCCTTTGGGAGTTGAACGAAGCTTTCGCTGTGCAGGTGGTGTACTGCCGCGACCGCCTCGGCATCGACCCCGAGAAACTCAACGTGAACGGCGGGTCTATTTCCATCGGCCATCCCTTCGGAATGACGGGCTCGCGCATGACCGGCACACTCGCCAACGAAATGGCCCGCCGCAAGGCGAAGCTGGGCGTCGTCACAATGTGCATTGGCGGAGGGCAAGGGGCAGCGGGGCTCTTCGAGGTAGCATAGGCATTCCTGCCCGTGTTGCCCTTAGAGGCGCCACCCATTCATGGGCTCCCCACTGCGCTAGAATAAAACTTCCTTCTCCTGAAGTTTCCGTTCGTTTCCTGTTGTTAGTAGACTCGGACGTTTACCAATCACATGACGCTGCTTAGCCTGATCCTACTGCAATCTTCTTCGAACCCCATCGTCGGGTTCCTGCCCCTGATCCTTATCGTCGGCATCTTCTACTTTCTGGTTTTTATGCCGATGCAGCGTCAAAAACGCCAGCAGCAGCAGATGCTCAAGGATCTCGAGAATGGAAGTACCGTGCTGACCACCGGCGGTATCGTCGGCACCATCGTCACAATTAACAATGATGATACGCTGATACTTCGGGTAAAGCCTGACAATGTCAAGCTGCAGGTGGCGCGCAGTTCGGTATCCGGCCTTGTGACCGAAGAGAAAAAGAGCTGACACCATTCACATGAAGCGCAATCTCAAATTCAAAGCTTTTGTCATCGTTGCCGTGATTCTATTCTGCATTTACGGCGTTATCGGACTGCCTAAATCCAAAGCGGAGCTGGTTTCCAACTGGAACAACAGCATCCACCTCGGGCTCGACCTCAAAGGCGGCACCCATCTGGTGATGCAGGTCCAGTTGCAGGACGCTTTCAAAGCGGCCGCCGACACCGCTATCGAACACCTCAAGGATGAGCTGCGGAAGCAGAATATCGACTTCAGCTCGATAGACCGCAACGATCCGAGCCGGATCGAGGATGCAGATAAAATCCAGATCGACGTAAAAGGCGTCCCGGTCGCCAAAACCAGTGCCTTCCGCACCCTGGCCACCGAGCAGTTACCCAACTGGGCGCTTACCGGCGTGAATTCCGCCGACTACCGCCTCAATATCAAGCAGAGCGAGGCGTTGCGCCTTCAGCAGGACACCATGACGCAAACCTCGCATACTATCCAGCGCAAAATCGATGGGATGGGCCTCGCCGAAACCACCGTAGTGCCCACCGGCCGCAGCAATGCCGACGCGGAGCTGTTGGTGGAAATGCCGGGCGTGGACGACTCCGCTCACGTCAAGCAACTGCTACAAACGCAGGCCGTGCTCGAATGGGATGAAGTGAAAGACGGCCCCTTCACTTCCCGCGAAGAGGCCATGACCAAGCACGGCGGGGTGATGCCGCTGAACACCAAGCTGGTTCCGACGGTTCCGCGTGGCGGAATGCCCTCTCAGTGGTTTCTGGTTTCCCGGAGCCCGGTGGTGCGCGGCACCGACTTGCGCGATGCGCATGCCTCGCAAGGTGAGCTGAACCGCTGGGAAACCAACTTTGTTCTGAACCAGGATGCCGCCAAGCGCTTCGAGCGCTATACCCAGCAGAACATTAACAACCGCGCTGCGATTGTAGTGGATGGCCAGGTCATTAGCGCTCCCACCATTGAATCCGCCATCCGTGATACCGGCCGCATCACCGGCGCCGCCACGCAGGAGGAAGCTTCGGATTTGGCTCTGAATCTGCGCGCGGGCTCTCTGCCCGCCGGGATTGTCTACCAGGAAGAACGTACCGTGGGTCCGTCGCTCGGAGCCGATTCTATCCGCGAAGGTTTCCGGGCGGGTATAGCCGGCGTCTTGGCGGTCGTCGTCTGCATGTTGGTGTACTACCGGCGCGCCGGGATCAACGCCACTCTCGCGCTGGTTCTGAACGCGGTCATTTTGATTGCCGCCCTCAGCTATTTTGGCGCGACCCTCACGCTGCCGGGCATTGCCGGCATCATCTTGACGATCGGTATGGCGGTGGACAGCAACGTGCTGATTTTCGAGCGCATTCGAGAGGAGCTCCGGGCCGGCAAAGCGGTAATCGCCGCCGTCGATGCGGGCTTCGCCAAAGCGTTCCTGACCATTATCGATACCCACGTGACTACGGTGGTCTCGTGCGCTTTTCTCTTTATTTTTGGAACAGGCCCCGTGAAGGGTTTCGCGGTCACCCTGGTCATCGGGTTGATCGCCAACGTCTTCACCGCGGTGTTTGTCTCTAAGACGATCTTCGACTTCGAGCTATCCGGCCGCAAACAGACCGTGGCTTTGAGTATTTAGGTAGCACAGGCATTCCTGCCTGTGTTGTACTTTGAGTATTTAGTACCGCTGTGGTAACGTTTTGAGATAAACCTTGGGAACTCTTCCCTGGACGCCGGTGTCTAATCTTATCGAATGCCGGCCCTATAGGCTGCATGGAATTATTTAAAAACACGAACTTTGATTTTCTCGGTAAGAAGTGGCCGTTCATCGGCTTTTCCTTGCTGCTTACGGTGGCTGGCTTGATTAGTTTGTTTATAAAAGGTGGACCCAACTTGGGAATCGATTTCCGGGGCGGCTCGCTGATCACGGTCAGTTTCGCCCAGCGTCCGCCAGTGGATAAGGTGCGTGCCGCGCTTTCCGGAAAGCTGCCAGTGGAGGTTCAGGAAGTGAGCGGCAAGCCCGAAGACATCATCGGCACCGATGTGCAGGACCCGCAAAAACTACAGGCCACCAGCCAGATCGTATTCGACAACTTGGCGGCCGCTTTCGGTGGCGCCGGGACCGGCGGCAAATACAACATCAATCACGGCGGCTCGGCCGTGCTGGCCGACCGTTTGCGAGATCCCCTGCAACGGGCAGGTATTGCGTCGTCGGACCAACAACTTCAGGATCTCACGAAAAACATCACCAAGTTCCGCGACGTTACCGCCTCGGGAGTGATCCGGAATCCGGATGATCTATCCAAGGTTCCAGGGGTCACGCCGCAAATCTTGAATGTGATCAAGCAGGAGACGTATCCCGTTCCGCTCGCGATCGTCGGTACCGAGCTGGTCGGCGCCAAGATTGGCGCGGATCTGCAGCGTCAGGCCATCCTAGCGGTACTGTACGCGCTCGCTGGCATGCTCGTGTATATCGCGCTCCGGTTCGAGTGGATTTACGGCGTGGCTGCCGTGATAGCGGTATTTCACGATACCATCATCACAATCGGTCTCTTTTCAATATTTAACAAAGAAATATCTTTGACTGTGGTCGCGGCTTTGCTTACTCTGGTTGGATACTCGATGAACGATACGATCGTCGTATTCGACCGCATCCGCGAAAATCTGAAGATACATCGCCGCGAGGGCCTGGAAGCCCTGATCAATCGTAGCGTCAACCAGACCTTGAGCAGAACCATCCTGACCTCGGGCCTTACCTTCTTAACGGCGCTCTCGCTCTATCTTTTCGGCGGCCAGGTTCTGCACGGCTTTTCGTTTGCCTTGGTAGTGGGTATTATTGTTGGTACGTATTCGTCGATCTTTATTGCCAGCCCGATTCTGGTCTTCTGGCAAAATTTTGTGGAGAGCCGGAAGAATCCGGGAGTGTCCGCGGCCGCCGCGCCTCCACGCAAGCAAGCTGTTGTGAAGTGAGTGGCACAGGCACGCATCGTGCGCAAGCGCATTCCTGCCTGTGTTGTACTTTTGAGGGAGAGTCTATGTTCGAACAAACGTTCGTGGATGGTACCGCGAAAACTCGCAAGCCCTGGACAGTCATGCTGTCCTTTATCGGCCAACTCGTATTCATCGGTATCCTGGTCTTGATTCCGTTGATTTACACCGACTCTTTACCAAGCGCTACGCTCAGAAGCTTGATCACGGCGCCGCCACCGCCACCTCCGCCGCCACCACCTCCGCAGGCTGCGCCTCCCAAGGTGATCCAAAAGGTGATCCCCCGCCAGTTCGACGCCAACAAACTGATGGCACCCAAACAGATTCCCAAAGAGATCGCCAATATCAAGGAAGAGGATCTTCCTCCCCCCACCACCGGCGTGGTTGGCGGCGTTCCGGGTGGCGTCCCCGGCGGAACTCCTGGTGGTGTGATTGGAGGCATTATCGGTGCGGTACCGGCGGCTGGCCCTCCACCCCCGCCGCCACCCAAGGCGGTCACCCCGCAGCGCATCCGCGTGGGCGGGCAAGTGCAAGCGGCCAACTTGATCCGCAAAGTCACGCCCGTTTATCCACAATTGGCCAAGCAGGCGCGTATTTCAGGTGTGGTGCGCTTCTCGGCGCTCATTGGCAAGGACGGTTCCATACAGAATCTGACCGTCGTGTCAGGCCATCCTTTGCTGATCGCGGCCGCCACGGAAGCGGTTAAGCAGTGGCAGTACAAGCCGACGCTCCTCAATGGTGAGCCAGTCGAAGTGGCCACCCAGATCGATGTAAACTTTACGCTCAGTCAGTGAACTAAATTCAACTCGCAGGAGAAAAACATGCTTTTACAGACGAAGGTTTGGGCCTTCATGCTTCTTCAATCCGAAGGCGTCGGTTTCGATCCACGGCACATGTGGGACCAGATGGGATGGCTCGCCCGGTCGGTGGTTATTGTGCTGTTTCTCATGTCCGCCTGGTCGATCGGGGTTATGATCGATCGCGCGATCGCTTTCAATGGCGCCCGTAAACAGTCCCGCCAGTTTGCCCCGGCCGTGGCCGGCGCGCTGCGCGAATCCAAGCTTGACGAAGCTGTCAAGATTGCCGATCGTTACAACAAGAGCCACTTGGCCAAAGTAGTCGTCGCGGGCTTGCAGGAGTTCCAGGCTCACAAGCTCAGTGCCGAAATACCAGGTGAAGACATCGAGGCCTCCCGCCGTGCGCTCGAACGCGCTGAGGCGATCGTCCATGCCGAGCTAAAGCGCGGCGTCAGCAGCCTGGCGACGATCGGTTCCACCGCTCCGTTCGTCGGTCTGTTCGGAACGGTTGTCGGCATTATCCACGCGTTCCAGGGGATTTCGCAGGAGAAATCAAGCGGTCTCGGCGCGGTGGCGGGCGGTATTTCGGAAGCCTTGGTGACCACCGCTATCGGTCTTTTCGTCGCGATCCCGGCCGTTTGGGCGTTCAATTATTTCACCAATCGTGTCGAGGCGTTCGACGTCGAAATGGGCAATTCCAGCTCAGAGCTGATCGATTACTTCCTCAAGAAGAGCCATCGGGCCGTAGCGAAGTAACGCCGCTGGTCCTGGAAATTTAGGAGTAAACAGATGCAGTTGAAGAAAGCAGCGCCTCCGGTTTCGGACATCAACGTCACCCCAATGGTGGACGTGATGTTAGTGCTTCTGATCATTTTCATGGTCATCACGCCCATGTTGACAAAAGGGCAGAGCGTGGATAAAGTGAAGACCAAGAACGCTATAGCGATGAAAGCGGCCGACAAAGAGGATGCAGTTCTGGTGGCTGTGACTCGCGATGGCAAAGTTTTTCTGAGTCCAGGCAATATACAAATCACGCCCGATCAGTTGCCCCAGAAAGTGAAAGATCTGCTTTCGAGCAGCTTAGACAAAGTCTGCTACATCCAAGCCGACGCGCGTGCGCGTTATGAGAAAGTCGAGGACGTGGTCGACAATATACGCGCCGCTGGAGTCGACCAGATTGGCTTTATCACAGATCAGCAGCAGACCGATGAGAAGAAGAAGCCGGCAACTCCGTAACAACAACTGAGCCGCGACCGTAAGGGAGCGGTTGCACGTCGGTAATTGAGTGCATTACTAAAGGAGAATCTCTATGGCAATGGCAGTGGGCGGCCCTGGTGGCGGGGCCAGAGCGGATATTAATGTGACACCGCTAATCGACGTTTTGCTGGTGCTGTTGATCATCTTCATGGTGATCACGCCTCTGACGCCGCATGGGCTGGACGCGCTTGCGCCTCAACCTCCGGACAAGAAAACACCTCCGCCCGAGGTGGACCGCACGGTGGTTGTCATCATCGAGAAAGACAAGACCATGAAGATCAACACCGAGCCTACCGATGAAAACCGGTTGGGTCGGCGTTTGGAAGATATCTTCAAGACGCGCGCCGAAAAGGTCGTTTTCATCAAGGGCGATAAAGATCTCGAATTTCAAACCGTCGCCAAGGTGATCGACATCGCCAAAGGCGCTGGCCTCGATAAAATTGGTCTGATGACTCCCAAAATCGAAGCGGGACAATGATTTTACAACCGCGGCCCGGCGATGGTGATGCAGCCGTCCCGGTTTGCGGTTTATAATTGATGCTCACACTATGAACCGAACAGCCATCCTCTTGCTGGCATCTCTGGCGCTCTTGAGCGCCGGATGCGAGAAGTTGAAATCCCGCGACAGATTGAATAAGGGTCTTCAAGCGTATCGGAACGCCCGGTACACCGACGCCGCCGAGTTTTTCAAAGAGTCTGTCGCGCTCGATCCCAAGAACGAGAATGGGCGCCTCTATCTGGCGACGGCATACATGGCGCAATACATCCCCGGTGCGGTTTCTCCGGAGAACAACCAGATGGCGAAGGCAGCCAAAGACGAGTTTATGAAGGTGCTGATCGATCATCCTAAAGACAAGATCGCCTTGGCGTCGCTCGCATCTCTCGCTTATAACCAGGCCACTGGGGTGCCCGAGCTCGAAAAGAAGTTCGAAAGACTCAATGAGGCGAAAGATTGGTACCAGAAACTGGTGGAAGCCGATCCCCAAAGCAAGGAAGGTTTCTACAGTCTTGGCGTGATCGACTGGCTGAAAACGTATCCGGTCCGCAACACCGCCCGCGTCAAGTTGGGAATGAAGCCGGAGGACCCCGGTCCGATCAAAGATAAGAAGGTGAAAGAAGAACTTCGCCAGCGCAACCTGCCACTGGTGGAAGACGGTCTCAAGGACCTGCAAAAGGCGCTGGAGATCGATCCCAATTACGACGACGCAATGGCCTACATGAACCTGCTCTATCGCGAGCGCGCCGACTTAGCCGAAACAGTGGACGGGTATAAGAAGGACAGCGACACAGCCGACCAGTGGGTTCAGAAGTCATTGGATACCAAGAAAAAGAATGGAGCCAAGGCCGCCGCGGCCGCTGCGGGCGGCATCAATCCCGACGCAAAGTAATTCCGAAAAATAGGGATCGGGGAGCGGTACAAACCCGACCCCCGAAGAGGTCCTTCACCTGGATAGTGAAGCGGCCTCGGTTTTCGTTACAACTCCCTGATATTCACTTCGATGAGCCCGTGGCGAAAAATGCCGTCCTCAACGCGCCGCGGGCGGCCGTCTTGCGGATAAATGGTTCCATTGCGCTCCACCGGGTCCATCACCCACACCGCCTTTACCCCGAAATCAAGATACCCCACTATCTTGTCCGATAGCTGTTTTGCGCTTTCATCGGGAGAAAGGATTTCAATGGCAATCACGGGCGGGAGGTGACGTTACCTGTTTCCGGCGCGTCGCGCAGGAGGCAGATATCGGGAATGCGAAAGACGCCGGGCGCGATCCGGACGCGTTGTTCGGTAACGGTGATTAGCGCCCACTCGCGTTCGTGGGTATAGAAGAGTGAAGAGAGAGTGGCCTGCAAGCGAGCATGCGGAAATTGGGGCGCAGGCCGATGAACAATCCTCCCGAGGACGTACTCGGCATCGTGCTCAAACGTCATGTGATCGTACTCTTCCACGCTGACGAGGTTTGTCGCTTGCATGAATACCTGCATCTGTTATAACTCGCGAATATTTACTTCGATAAGTCCGTGACGAAAAATGCCGTCCTCAATCCGCCGTGGACGGCCGTCTTGCGGATAAATGGTTCCATTGCGCTCCACCGGGTCCATCACCCACACTGCTTCCACGCCGAAATCGAGATACCCCACTATCTTGTCCGATAGCTGTTTTGCGCTTTCATCGGGAGAAAGGATTTCAATGGCGATCACGGGCGGACGCGTAACGTTGCCCGTCTCCGGCGCTTCGCGCAGGAGGCAGATATCGGGAATGCGAAAGACGCCGGGCGCGATCCGGACGCGTTGTTCGATAACTGCAATTAGCGCCCACTCGCGTTCGTGGGTATAGAAGAGTGAAGAGAGAGTGGCCTGCAAGCGAGCATGCGGAAATTGGGGCGCAGGCCGATAAACGATCCTCCCGAGAACGTATTCGGCATCGTGCTCAAACGTCATGTGATCGTACTCTTCCACGCTGACGAGGTTGGTCGCTTGCATGATTGCCTGCACCTTATTCTACTCCGGCCTCTGTGGCACAGACTTTCCAGTCTGCCTGCCCGCAAGCGGGTGTTGGTTTGATTCTTTCGCAGCTTCTGTTCTAGCGGGTGTGCTGCCGCGCTTTCTCGAAGACATGAGGGGTAACTGTTTGAGCGATTAGACTCCGCTTGGCCAGTTCCAATTCGCCGAAAGACGTGAGCTAAATCGGTCCCATGATCGTTCTCATTTGCGTAACGGCTTTCCCGGAGTTCGCATCGGGAGTGTACAGGGACACAAGAAAACTCGTGTCAGCATAGGCGCTCAATAACGGCCTCGATCCTTGGCTAGGAGGCCGGCCCCGCTTATGCCCAGCATCTTGGCACCATAAATCTTCTTCAGTCGCGCTAAGAAATCCGGCCGCTTGCCAGTAAAGGGAGCTTCTGGAGGGAGCTTTGCGATGACGCGCTTGCGCTTCGTAATTTGAATCTCCTCTTTACGCATGTCCCGTATTATGGCATCACACGGTGGAGAACGGTTAGACCACCCTCATTCCCGTTGGACGCTATGATATCCAAGATGGCCTACGATACTGCCGTCATTCGGGCGGGCGAGGAACTCGACATTCCCGCTCTCTCCACCTATCTTGCGGATAAGCTCGAAGGCGCGCGGGACGGCATTGCGGTTGAGCAATTTCCCGGCGGCCACTCCAACCTTACCTATTTGCTGCGCACCCCCGCGCGTGAGTATGTGCTGCGGCGCGGCCCCCTCGGTCCGGTTGCTCCCAAGGCGCATGATATGGCGCGCGAGTACAAGGTTCTGCACGCGGTTCACCCGTGGTTCCATCCTGCGCCCGAAGTATTCCACCTGTGCCAGGACACTTCCGTTATCGGCGCCATCTTCTTCGTGATGGAACGCCGCGCCGGCATTGTGGTTCGGGACACCATCCCGCCTGAGCTCGCCGCGTTCCCCGATTATCAGCAGCGCGTCAGCGAGGGTTTTATCGACTGTCTGGTCAACATGCATTCGATAGACATTGAGAAGCACGGACTCACGTCACTCGGCAAGCCCGAGGGATTTCTCGGCCGGCAGGTTCTTGGCTGGTTCGAGCGATGGCAGCGCGCCAAGACCGAAGAGATCACCGGCATGGACCGGCTGATGAAGTGGCTCAACAGTCACATGCCGGCATCGCCCGCGGCCACGCTGGTTCACAACGATTTCAAACTGGACAACGTCATGCTGGACAGCCAAGATCCGGGGCGTGTCGAGGCCGTGCTGGATTGGGAGATGTGTACGGTCGGCGATCCGCTGGTGGATCTCGGCCTGATCCTTTGTTACTGGAGCCAGCCTAGCGATCCCGGCGGCACCAGGGCTTCTCTCACTACCGGTCCCGGCTGGTATTCGCCCGAGCGGCTTATCGAGACTTATGCCGCGAAAACTGGCCGCGAGGTCAGCCGTATTTCGTATTATCGGGTGTTCGCGATCTTCAAGCTGGCCGTCGTGCTGCAGCAGATTTACTATCGTTATCATTGCGGCCAGACCCAAGATGAGCGATTCAGCAAGTTTGACAAGCGCGTTCGCAATCTGATCGATCAAGCCGTGGCGCTGATATAATCGCCTCTGTCATGCCGCACTCTGAAATCCTCTATGATGTATCCGATCGCATCGCTACCATCACGCTGAATCGTCCCGATAAGTTGAATGCCTGGACCGCTGTGATGGAGCAGGAGGTTCAATCCTCCATTCAACAGGCCGAACAGGACGAGGCGGTCCGGGTGATCGTAATCACCGGATCCGGCCGGGGGTTTTGCGCGGGCGCGGACATGTCGCTGCTCAGCGGCATTGCGCGGCACGGGCTGAGCGGCGCCGCGCAGGATCACGCGCTCCGCAACTCCGGCAATGGCGCTCTGCGGCAGAACGTGCGCCCGGATTTCCAGAAGAAATACTCCTACTTCCCATCGATTCAAAAACCCATCATTGCAGCCATCAATGGGCCCGCGGTAGGTTTGGGATTCATCATCTCGCTTTATTGCGACTTGCGGTTTGCCTCAGACACCGCCCGGTTCGGGACGGCGTTTGCAAAGCGGGGCCTGATTGCCGAATACGGCTTGGCCTGGCTGCTTCCGCGATTGATCGGGCCGGCCCATGCGCTCGATCTGCTTCTATCAGCCCGGCTGGTGGATGCCCAGGAAGCGTTCCGGATGGGCTTGGTGAACCAGGTCTTTCCGCGGGACAGATTCATGGATGGCGTAAACGCCTACGCGAGAGAGTTGGCGAACGGCGTGAGCCCGCGCTCGATGCGAGTGATCAAACGGCAGGTCTATAACGCCATGTTCGAGACGCTCGCTGAATCTTTCGAAGCGTCCGAACAAGAGATGGTGGATAGTTTGCAATGTGAAGACTTCAAAGAAGGCGTCGCTCATTTCGTTGAGAAGCGTGCCCCTTCTTTCACGGGCCGCTAAAAGGTAGTGCCATGACATTGGAATACACGGATAAGGTCAAGGATCTTCAAAAGAAGCTGCTCGCCTTCATGGATGAGCACATTTATCCGAATGAGCGGCGCCATCACGACGAAGCCGCCAATGGCGATCGCTGGCAGCCGTCCAAGATGATTGAGGAGCTTAAGCCCAAGGCCCGGGCGGCCGGACTTTGGAACCTGTTTTTGCCGGCGAGTGAGTACGGCGCGGGTCTGACCAATCTGGAGTACGCTCCACTATGCGAGATCATGGGCCGCTCGCACATGGCCCCAGAGGTCTTCAACTGCTCGGCTCCCGATACCGGCAATATGGAGGTGCTGGCGCGCTACGGTACCGATGAGCATAAAGAGCGGTGGTTGAAACCGCTGCTGGCCGGTGAGATCCGTTCCTGCTTTTCGATGACTGAGCCCGGCGTGGCCTCTTCCGACGCGACGAATATTCAGTCGAGCATCGTCCGCGACGGCAACGAGTACGTGATCAACGGGACCAAGTGGTGGTCCTCCGGGGCGGGCGACCCTCGCTGCCAGATTTCGATCTTCATGGGGAAGACCGATCCGAACGCGCCGCGTCACAAGCAACAATCCATGATTCTGGTGCCGATGAATACGCCTGGACTCAAGATCGAGCGCCTCCTGACAGTGTTTGGCTACGATCACGCGCCGCATGGCCACGGACAGATCGCGTTTCAGAACGTGCGCGTTCCCGCCTCGAACATGTTGCTCGGGGAGGGCCGGGGATTCGAGATCGCGCAGGGCCGCCTTGGTCCGGGCCGCATTCACCACTGCATGCGTTTGATCGGAGTCGCCGAGCGCGCGCTGGAGCTGATGTGCAAGCGCGTGCAGAGCCGGGTCGCCTTCGGGAAGAAAATCTCGGAACAAGGCGCCATTCGGGCCGATATTGCGATCTCGCGAATGGAGATTGAACAGGCTCGCTTGCTCACGCTGAAGACTGCATCCATGATGGACACCGCGGGCAATAAAACGGCGCGGAATGAGATCGCGATGATCAAAGTGATCGCTCCGAACGTAGCGTTACGTGTGCTGGATCGCTCCATTCAAGCGCATGGCGCGGCGGGCGTTTGCCAGGATTACTTTTTGGCCGCGGCCTGGGCGAACTCTCGAACCTTGCGGCTGGCCGATGGACCGGATGAAGTGCATCGTGAGGCGATCGCGAAGTGGGAGCTGGAACGTTGGGCGCCGGCGAAGTCTTCGCAGACCGCGTAGGAGGAGTATGGCTGAGTGTCCCAAGTTACGCGAGCACCTGGTCAATCTCCTGAACGGCGGTAGCGCTCACCTTGATTTCAAAACCGCTGTCTCGGACTTCCGGGCCCATCTCCGCGGCATGAAACCCGCGGGAGCGCCTCATAGCGCCTGGGAGTTAATCGAGCATTTGCGCATCGCACAGCAAGATATCCTGGAATTCAGCCGCAACCCAAAACACGTCTCTCCGAAATGGCCGGAAGGCTATTGGCCGGAAACGGAGTCACCTCCGAACGAGCAAGCCTGGGACGAGAGTCTTCGGCGATTCCAAGCCGATTTGCAGGCGATGCAGAGTCTTGTCGGAGACGAAAGCAACGATCTGTTCGCTCCAATCGCGCATGAGGATGGACAGACATTGCTTCGAGAGGCGCTTGTGATTGCCGATCACAACTCGTATCATATTGGGCAACTCGTGATGGTCCGGAGAATGCTGGAAGCCGGCGGGGAAGCCGGCCGCTGACGCGGTCCGGTGACGGCCTTTCGGCCTACAATGATAAAGAGGTGAAGGTCCGCGATCTTATCCGTCTCATCGAATCGGACGGTTGGAGCCATGTGCGTACGACAGGAAGTCATCGGCACTACAAGCATGGTTCGAAGCCTAAGGTGGTGACGATACCGGGTCACCCGGGAGATCACGTAGCTCCGGGTACCCTGAAATCGATATTGAAGGCCGCTGGATTGGAGCAGAAGAGATGAGCCAACAGTACACGGTAATTTTCGAACCAGCCGAGACCAACTGGGCTGCGTACGTCCCGGATCTTCCAGGCTGCATCACGACAGGGAGTACCCTCTCTGAGACAGAGCAGAATATTCGAGAAGCGATTGAGGGCCACATCCGGACACTACGTGAATTCGGCGAACATGTGCCCGAACCCAGCAGTCTAGCGAAGCAAATCGAAGTTACTTCAGCCGCTTAACCTGACGCCATAATTGGTTGGGACAAGCTCTCCGGAAATCCATCACCAATATCGCTCAGTAGTTTTTGGCAAGCGGCTCTGTGGGGCAGGTGATCTCGTAACTTGCCCGCCGGCCGGAGGGGTCGCCTGGTGTCGCTCCCAACACCCAAGTTTCTGATGCTTGTGACAGCCCCATCGCCCCCGCCAAGGTATGTTCCACCCTGGTATTCTTACTCTGTGCTTGGTATTGACATTCGCGCGGCCCGCGCCGCTTGGACGGTTTTTCTCCTTGCCCTGCTGATTGCGACGGCTTATGCGATTCGCGTTACCCTCGTGGTCTTCATGCTGGCGCTGCTGTTCGCCTACATGTTGTCTCCGCTGGTCAACTTCGTACAGCGACGGCTACCCAGACATGTCTCTCCGGCGATCGCGCTGGCGATCGTTTACGTGCTTTTTCTGGGCGTGCTGGTGTCCATCGGTTTTCTGCTTGGCAACCGCATCGTGGATGAAGCAACCAGCTTGGGCAATCGCCTACCCGAGTTTTTTAGCAACCCGGGTTGGATGAAGAAGGTTCCTCTGCCGGGTTGGCTCGACCCTTGGCGCGAGCGCATCATCGCAAACATACAAGCCCAGTTCAGCACCGGTGGAAAAGACCTGATGCCCTATCTGCAGAGGGCCATCATCAGCGTCGTATCGGGAATCAATGGAGTGTTCTTCGTTGTACTTGTGCCCATTCTTGCGTTCTTCTTCTTAAAGGATGGATCGGAGCTGCGTGAGAGCTTCATCCAGGGTCTCGGGGATGAGCCTCAGCGAGCGCTCGCATCCGACATCTTGAATGACATTCACTTACTGCTCGGACAGTACATCCGTGCATTGGTGCTGCTGTCGATCGCGACATTTACTTCGTACTCCTTGTTTCTGATGATTACTGGAGCGCCCTACGCTCTGCTGCTTGCAGGTACCGCTGCGCTACTTGAATTCATTCCGGTGGTCGGGCCCCTGGCGGCCGGAGCCATCGTGATGCTCGTTTCCGCGTTTAGCGGATATGCGCATCTGCTCTGGTTCGCAATCTTCTGGATCGTCTACAGGCTGGTTCAGGATTACGTGATTTCACCCAATCTGATGGGCTCTGGCGTGGAGCTGCATCCTTTGCTTGTGCTGTTCGGGGTGCTGGCGGGCGAGCGCATCGCCGGGATCCCCGGCATGTTCTTTTCGGTGCCGGTGATTGCAACACTACGGGTCATTTATGTTCGAGCGCAGCGCGCCCGGCAGCGCCGCCAGTTCGTCCCAACAGTTCAGATATGAAGTTTGGGCTTGCGCTGCTGTGGCCCGCCACATTGCTCGCTCACATGGTGAGCATGAGTACTGGCGAGCTCACGGTGTCTGGCAACCGCGCGCATTACGAATTGCGAATGCCAACCTACGAGGTGGCGCACGTGCAAAGCCCGGAGCGCACGCTGCTCCAACATATCCGCTTCACCAGCGGCGGTGTGGCCGGACGCTTGTTACAGAAGGATTGCGGGGACCGGCAAGGTACCTATCTCTGCACCGCGGATTACGAATTTCCCGCCGTCGTCGACGACCTGGATATCGATTGCACTTTCGCTGCGATCACGGTTCCCAATCACGTCCACATGTTGCGCGCCTACAGAGGCGATAAGGTCGATCAGGCGGTTTTTGATGTTTCATTCACGACCGCCCAGATCCGGTTCCGGCCTCCTTCGCCGTGGGAAATTGCCGTTCACGAGAGCGGCGCTGGATTCCTTCGGGCGGTAGGCGGAGTCGCGCCGCTATTGTTCCTGGCGAGTCTGGTGCTGGCAGCGAGAAGCCGCCGGGAGCTGCTTCTTCTCGCGAGTGCCTTTGTGGCGGGCGAGGCCGTCGCGTGCGGGCTAATGCCTCGAATATCCATTGCGCTTTCGCCACGCTTCATCGAGGCCGCGGCCGCGCTCACCATCGCCTATCTTGCATTCGAAATCGTCTTGCTCCCCCAGTCCGGTCAGCGCTGGTTGGTGGTCGGCGTGCTCGGTCTGATTCACGGCGCGTACTTCTCGCTGTTCCTCACATCCAGCGGTTATCGGTTCTGGATGTTTCTCGCGGGTATGATTACCGGCGAGGTTCTCGTTATTGCGGTGCTCGCGTTCGGCGTTCAGCGGCTTGTATCGCTGGCGCGGATTCCGCGCGCGATCCCCGTCGCCGCGTCGGTTTTGTTAGCAGTAGGCATGGTTTGGTTTTTTGTGCGCCTGCGGGCCTAATCGCTGGACTCCACATCGGCACAAGTCTTGGGTCGCCGTCGCGATCGGACTCGCTTCGCGCGGCAGAACTTTCGGTGGTGGGCCAGGATTGCTCGCGCAAGTCGGCAGGCGAACATTTCGCGACTCAGCGGAATGCTGCTCTCTTACCCAACGCTTCCACATTCCGGCTTCGCCTGCATGCGTACATTCCTCCGAGGGCACGCAGCTGACGGAGGGATGTACGTTAAAATCAAGTCATGGTAAGAGCTACTGACAAGGCAGCCACCAACAAGAACGGCTACAAGGCAAAGCCGCTTGTGTCAAAACTCGGCAGGGAACTCCGCCGGATTAGCGAGAAGATCGCCGCATCGGGTGAAAAGCCACTCACCCGCCGCGAACTCGAGCGCGAAGTAGCCGAACGTCGCGGCGGAAGCTACTAAGCGCTTCGTGGTCCGAACCTTCCTCGATACTGGGGTACTGATTGCCGCCGCCCGATCTGTGGGGCGCGATAGGGAACGTGCCCTACAGGTTCTCGAAGAGCCCAATCGCGTTTTCCTGACAAGCCCATTCGTCCACCTTGAGGTCGTTCCGAAGGCGATCTTCTTCAAGAAGCGGCTGGAATGGTCGTTCTACGACCGATACTTCAAAAACGCAGCTTGGTTCCGGGAAGTCGATAAGATTGAGATCGTGGCACAAACGGAAGCAGGCAAAGCGGGTCTCGGAGCCATGGACGCTCTCCACTTGGCAGCAGCCCACCTATCCTACGCGGACGAGTTTATTACCACCGAGAAGTCGAACAAATCCATCCACCGGTCTTCCCTGGTCAAAGTCATCTACCTGTTCGACTAGTCCAGCACGATAAGCGGCAACTTCTCATGCTCCGGAAAATTCCGCTGCTCCGCGACGATCGGCGGGGCGGAAACTCATCCGTCCTATCTGGTTCATGCCTCGGTGTTCTCGCAGGCGAAATGCTGTTTCCGCGCCACGTCGGCCGCGGTGCTGACTTGGATCGTAGAGACCTTGAAAAGCATGTCTGCCCTTATAGTCGGCATGTCAAAAACATACCAGCCGGTCATCTTCGAAATCTCCACCTCTGAAACGTAACTTCGTTTCCGATCACCACCTCGCGTGAAGCATTGCTTCACCTAGAGTGAGGAGAATTCAATGAAAGACCAAAATACCCCTACCACTGAGGTAAATGAAACTCGGGATCCCGATTTTCAATTTATCCTAACCCATCTGCTCGATGCCTACAAACCGATCCTCGAGCAAGACCTGAAAAACACAAAAACTTCCGAAGAGCTGACCGAGTTGGTCCGCAAGCATCCGCAAAGCTGTCAGGATGAGATTGCGCTCGCGAACGAGATCTTCGGAAAGTTCTTTACCGAGGAAGTCGCGCGGCGCCTGCTGCCCGTCGAGGGACGCCAACTGCTTGGGCCCATCGAGCGCTGGCGCTGGTGCTTTCTCCATATCCGCTGCTGCATGATCTTCGGCTGGTTGGTGTGCCGCGGCCAACGGACCTTCCGGGCGCTGGCGTACTATCTTTTCCGTCACTTCAAGTGCGTTCGCGAGGCCGTGGGCGTACCGCTCGGCGAGACCTTGACCGACGAGCAGCGGCTCGATTTCCGGACATTGGTCAACGCACTCGCGGAGGCTTACAAGCCGTTTCTAACCGGCCAGTTGGCGTCCGTTGAATTTCCCTATAATGTGCCTGAAGAAGTGACCAGCGGTCGAATCGACTGTCTGGAAGGACAGGACGAGGCTGCCGCCGTGTTCGAACGGCTGCTCAGCGTTCAGACCGCGCCGGCCCTGCTGGGCAAAGAGGCGTTTCAGGCTCACAGCCGCGAATCCTTTTTCTGGTTCTGCCGTTGCTGGTGCCTGTGCGCGATTCGTTTCGGATGTTGCCTGGCGCGGGCGCGCAGCGCTTTCGACGTGTTCCGCTGCGTGCTGGATTACTTCATTTGCGTACGCAACTGCTTCCGTCCGCTGATTGGCGAAATCGATACGCCGGCTGAAAACGCCTGCGCCGATACCACTCTGGTTCCCGGTTGCTCCAACCTGGTTGGCATTCCGGTTACGGGCACGGCGACCGGCTCCGCTTTCGATCATTACACCCTGACCTACCGCTGGGGCGGCGGATCGTTCGTCAACGACGCGGTTGTGTATCCCAACTGCGACCGTCCTCCCGTACACGCCAGCTCCGCCACAGCCGTGGCCGCCGGAGTACTCGGCTATCTCGATGTGACGCTCCTGCCGCCCGGAGAGACTTCGTTCACCATAGCTCTCGACGTGTTCGGCTCCGGCGGTCTCCATATCCAGGTAACACGAGATTTCCAGATACGTACCACCGCCGTCGAGATTTCCGCGGCGGCAACCGTCAAAGCTTTCGTGGCGGATGATCCTTTCAATCCGGGCAATCCGGCAAAGCTGATCAAAACGACAAACACGCCACCTACTACTCCGGAGCTTTCAATCGGAGGCGCGTTCAGCGTGACCGGTAGCGCTTACACCGTCGGATGCAATCGCATCATGACGCAGTTCGCCCTGGCCGCCACCGCGGTATCGCCGCTTGTCCCGGTTCCGTCGTTTCCGAGTATCCCGGGTGGCGCGGCGGCGCTGATTCCAAGTCCGGTGGTGTACGATGACAACCCCAGTCATCCCTGGCAATCCGGGTGTTTCCCGGTCATCACGCCGAACATCATCTTGAACGGAGATCTGGTGGCGGAGTGGGCGGCGAATAGTTGCGTTTTTCTAGGCATCAACTACACCGTGCCCAAAGTGGAGCCGCTGCCCTTCTGGGACAGTACCCCGCTGAATGGCCGCTACACGATCGTTCTCGAGACCCGGGATCGTCTGCTTCCGGCCGGCCCATTCCCAGGCAGCATTGCGGCTGTGGACCAGGTAACCGCCTGGATCGATAACCGGCAGCCGGTGGGAGTCCTCAGCTCGATCGGAGGCATCAGCGGGTGCGGCGATTTGCATTTGAAAAATTATGCTGGCACGACCGCGGACATTATCGGAATCGCCTGGGATCCACCCATTGATCCAGCCGCTCCGCAGATGGCGCCGAACGACAATTTCGGCGGATACAACCTTGCCTTCCAGAAAAACGGTGGTGGCTCGGGGACCATTCCGGTTGCGACGCCAGGGCTGCGGGTTCCCAACGTGTGGCCGCTTCAGCCGCCCTTACCCGGCGGGACGCTTGCCAACTGGGACATTGTTTCAGCGCTGGATGGAGGCGCGGGACCGGTTCCTCCCGGCTCGCCCAAAATTCCGCGGGGGCAGCGTTGCGCTTACGTGATCACGCTATCGGTGTGGGACAACACGCACGTGGGCGACAGTGGCAGCAACCACTCGACAGGTCCGATTCTGTACGCGATCAACGTGATCAACGACCTGCCTTAGGTTAGTGATAGAACCAATGGCCGATGCTCCCAGTTGGTTCCGGTTCGTGCTGGCCGTCCTTGCGACTTGGCGGGTTACCCACCTGCTGGCAAGCGAGGATGGCCCCGCGGACCTCATCGCGCGGTGCCGGGTTTTCTTGGGTCACAGTTTCGCCGGCAAGCTGATGGATTGCTTCTACTGTTTGAGCTTATGGATCGCGGCGCCGCTGGCTTTTGCAGTCTGCGCCGCGCCCCTGGATCGCCTCCTCGCGTGGTTGGCAATTTCTGGAGGCGCCTGTTTATTGAACCGGCTCGGTAGTGAGCCGCTGATGATTCAGAAAGGAGATTGGGACCATGTCATGCTGCGGGCAGAAGAGAGCGGAGTTGATGAGCACGCCGCCAACGGCCGCTGAACGGGCGCCGGCAGAAGCAATTCACGGGTCAGTACTTGTCCAGTATCTGGAGCGGTCGCCGCTTGTGGTGCAAGGCCCCGTCACGGGCCGCCGGTATGCATTCTCCGGGTCCAACGCCGTGCAGGCAGTCGCGCCGATGGACGCCGAAAGCATGGAGCAGACCAGATTTTTCCGGCGGTTGCGCTAGCGATTTCCAGAGCACGGTTTTGGGCGCTAGACTGAGGGTTATGTCCAAACTCGCTCTCGCGCTCGTACTGTTTTTGTGCTTCGGAGGGCTGTCTATTTCAGCACAGGTTGAGATCGGCGGCGCTACGCTGAACGGGACCGTCACGGATTCCACCGGCGCCGCGGTTCCGAATGCCCGGGTAACCGCGACCAGCACCGCCACCGGTCTGACACGCACCACGCAAACCAACGCCACCGGACTGTACTCGCTGTCCGGACTCCCGGTCAGCACCTATGATTTGACAGTCGACTCACAAGGTTTCAAGACCGCCAAGCGCACTGCGATCGATCTTTCTGTAGGCGCGGTGGCGACCGTCGATGTCACGCTTGAGATTGGAACCGCGCAGGAGACGGTCAGCGTGACCGCGGAAGTCCCCGTCGTTGAGACCACCCGTTCGCAAACTAGCACGACAGTAACCAGCCAGCAGGTTCGCGATCTGCCCATTAACGGCCGCAACTTCCTCGACTTCACAGTGCTCACTCCGGGCGTGGTTCGCGATCCATCACGCGGCGGGGACCTTTCCTTCGGAGGACAACGCGGCACCTCGAACAGCCTCGTCGTAGATGGATCGGACAGCAATAATGTGTTCTTTGGGCAGTCCACCGGCCGCTCCGGAACCGGGCGCAATCCTTATAGCTTTAGTCAGGATGCCGTACAAGAGTTCCAGGTCAATACCAACACCTACAATGCCGAGATCGGTCGCGCGGGCGGAGGCGTGATCAACGTCATTACCAAGTCGGGCACCAACGATTTTCACGGGACGGCGTTCGAATTTTTCCGGGACAAGGCGCTGAATGCGAATTCATGGGAGAACAACAAGAACAACCGGCCCAAGCGCGCTTATCACTTTAATCAGTTCGGCGGCAATCTGGGCGGACCCATCATCAGGAACAAGGCGTTCTTCTTTTTCGATTACGATGGCCAGCGGAATACCACCCCCAACCCGGTGTTCCTGACGGTGGCCCCGCCCTCCGACGCGCTTTCGCAGCAGGCCTTCGCGCAACTGCAGCCTTCACTCGGCTCTTACGCGAACGCGTTGAACAACAACGTGTACCTCGCTAAAGTGGATCTCGATCTTACCTCGGCGCAGCGATTAAGCGTGCGCTACAACGCGAACCGCTTCCAGGGAGTGAATTTCGAGAACTCGGGATCCAGCAGCGCTCAGGAGCATACCGGTAACAGTAACGTCACGACAGACAGCGTCGCGGCCAATCATAACTGGGTCTTTGGCCCCAGAGCAGTGCTGGAATCGAGATTCGCCTGGACTCGCGATAACGAGCCCGGATTTGCGAACACCACGGCGCCCGAAGCGGTTATCCGTCAGAACGGAACCGCGGTGCTGTCCATCGGCCGGAATAGTTACAGTCCGCGCTACACCAACGCAAGAACATATCAATGGGCGGAGAGTATGTCATATGTCCTCGGCCGCCATAACATTAAGTACGGTCTGGATATCAACTTCGAAAAAATCGACAACTTCTTCCCCGGCAACTTCAGCGGCTCTTACACCTTCAACAGTTACTCCGATTTTGCTTCGAAAAAACCGTTTAGCTTCACGCAAGGCTTTGCGGGCGCGAGCACAACCGGAGCTCTGACACAACCGAACGTGAACGAATACGCGTTCTTCGTGCAAGACAGTTGGCGCACCACGGAGCGCCTGACTTTGAATTACGGTTTGCGGTACGATTTTTTTAACTACGCGCAGCCCAGCGTAAAGAATCCAGATCCTGGCTTGGCTGCCATGGGTCTGGACACGTCACGAATTCATCGGGACCCCAACAACATCGCGCCGCGGTTCGGCTTCGCGTACAAAGCGAACCAGGCGGGCACGATCGTGGCCCGCGGCGGCTATGGCATTTACTATGGCCGCACTCCTTCGATTCTGACGGGAACCGCGTTTAGCCAGAACGGCATTCAGGTCCAGACGTACACGCTCAACGCGGCGACCGGCGGAATACCAACGTATCCGAATATCCTGACTGCGCCGCCCGCACTGAACCGCAGGCCGGACATCTTCGTGTTCGCGCCGAACTACGTTCAGCCGCTGACGCACCAGTGGAGTTTCAACCTTGAGGTCCAACTCGCGCGGGATTACGCCGTTACGGTGGGCTATCTGGGAGTGCGGGGTGAGCATCTGACGCAGACCCGCGATATCAATCTGTTTCCTGAAGATGCGAACCTTCGTCACCCGGGCATCGGCGGGCCCGCCCGTCCCAACCCGGCGTTCGGCCGCATCAGCCTGTTTGACAGCAACGCGGACTCTGTCTATCACGGCGGCTTTGTTCAATTGACGAAGCGGTTCGCGCATGGCCTTGCGCTGCAGACTTCGTATACTTTTTCCAAGGCCATCGACGACGATCCGGACTTCACTTCCGTTGTGGTCGGCCCCGACGATTCCAAGAATCCCCGCGACACGCTGCGCCCGGGCCTGGATCGCGGACGCGCCAACGCCGACATCCGGCACCGTTTCGTGTTCGCGGGAATCTGGGACATCGGCTACGGACACGCCATGCAGAATGGATTCGCACGGGCGTTGCTCAGTGGCTATCAACTCTCCACGATTTCGCAGGTGCAGAGCGGGCGCGCCTTCAGCCAGACATCCGGGACCGACCTGAACAATGACGGAAACATCAGCAGCGATCGTCCGTTGTTTGCTGGACGAAACACGATTGACGGACCGGGATTCGCCAGTGTCGATCTCCGGTTTACCCGAGATATCGGCATCCGCGAGAGAGCGCGGCTACGGCTTATTGCCGAGGCTTTCAATCTAACCAATCGCGCCAACTTCAGCGCTATCCTCAGGACACCGGGACCCACGTACCTGACGCCCACCGCAACATTCGATCCGAGGATTCTGCAGCTCGCCGCCAAGTTCACGTTCTAATGTGACGCCCGGAGGCAATCAGCTCGCCGAGTTTGCTACTTCGGCGATCGCTTCCAAAACTTGTTTGACGACCTTTGGATGCAGCGTTGCGGCGCTATGGAACGGGACGACAACTCTTCGACTGGCTTTGCTGTAGATCCGGTGACTGCCTTTGGATCGCATCCACTCAAATCCCGCTTTTAGCAACATCACTTCGGCCTCACCCGCAGTTAGCCGCGGAAGTTTAGGCATGAACTTCGATGGCGGTCGTCAAGATTTCATGACTCAGCGCCACTGAACGTTCATGATCGGGTAAGGTATCCAGAAAGAGTTCAACCGCTTCACGAATGTTCGCGAGTGTTTCTTCGACTGTACTTCCCTGTGATTGACAGCCCTTCAATTCCGGACACCACGCGTACCATCCATCTTCATCGCGTTCGATCACAACACTGACTTTGCGCGTCATCAACGATCTATTCTATCGCGGCGCGCAAGCAGGGCCATCTGGAGGCGATTGGCTTGCGTCCAGCAGGCCAATTTGGTATGGTTGGTTCTTGATTGGCATGGTGTCCATTTCCGGTCTTGATCCTAACGCCGAAGTACCGCTTTACCGGCAGTTGTTCCACGAAATTAAGGCTCAGATCGAAACGGGTGTGTTGGAAGACGGCGAGCGCCTGCCGGCTACCCGGGAATTGGCTGGGTCGCTTGGACTGAACCGGACTACCGTTTCGGCCGCCTATGATCTACTCGAAGCGGAAGGTCTGCTCAAAGGGCATGTCGGAAAAGGGAGCTTCGTGAGCGCTCCTCGCCGGAGCATAGGCGTTCGCTGGGGAGATGTGCTGGAGTCCCGGTCGAACGCGCACCCAACCCATCCTGCCCGGATCAGCTTTTCGAACTCGCGGCCATCGGAACTACTTTTTCCGTTGGAGGAGTTTCGCGCCACTTGTACGGAAGTGATCCATAGCGAAGAGGCCCAAGCCATTCTGCAACTCGGTTCTCCGGCGGGGTACGCTCCGCTGCGGCGGTACCTTCTGGACAAAGCGTTGGCGGAGGGGGCCGCCCGGCCGTCGGATGACATCCTGATCACGAGCGGATGCCAGCAGGCTTTCGATCTGTTGCAGAGAACATTGATATCGAACGGCGAGACGGTGTTGCTCGAAGAACCCGTGTACGCCGGCGTGCGGAATGCATTCCAGCGCGGGGGCGCGCGGCTGGTGGGGATACCAGTCGGCATCGAGGGCATCGAGATCGATTCACTCGAGAGGGCTATCGCGCGGGAACGTCCGCGGGTGCTCGCGATCACGTCGAATTTTCAGAATCCAACCGGCGCTACGCTGCCGCTCGCGAAACGCAAGGCTCTGCTGCGGATTACGGCCCGAGCGGGAGTGGTGGTCATCGAGAACGATATCTACGGCGACCTCCGCTACGAAGGGGAGCACGTTCAGCCGGTGAAGCAACTGGATTCGTCGGGCGATACGGTGCTGCTGCGGAGCTTCTCCAAGCTGGCGTTTCCAGGTCTGCGAGTCGGATGGGTGATTGGGCCACGCGCCTTGATCGAAAAGCTGACCGAAGCCAAGCAGTGGAGCGACCTTCACACCGACCAGCTATCGCAAGCCGTGTTCCTGCGGTTCGCTGAATCGGGCAGGTTGGAAGAACATCGGAAACGAATGCTGGCCGCGGGCCGCGAGCGGCTGCGGGCAGTGCTTACGGCCTGCAAGCAGCACCTTCCATCCGGGGCAAGTTTTACGAGGCCAAGCGGCGGGATGAATCTCTGGGTACGGCTGCCGGAGCCGCTCGATGCGGGCGAGTTGCTGGGAAGGGCGGAGCGCGAAGGAGTCACGTATTTGCCGGGCCGGTTCTTTGGCGTGGGAACGATGGACTCGCGGAGTTTACGGATCAGTTTCGCGGGCCTCGCGCCGGACAAGATCGAAGCTGGAATCGCAACGCTGGGCAGGATCTTTGCAAATGAGCTGGAACGGATTCACGAGTACTCGAGACTGGAATCCGTTCCAGCATTAGTGTAGACAAGGAGAAGTCATGTATTTAGACGATAAGTTCCGGCTAAAAGTCGGACTGGCCGAAATGTTAAAGGGCGGCGTGATCATGGACGTCACGAACGCCGAGCAGGCTTTGATCGCCGAGAAGGCCGGAGCGACTGCGGTGATGGCGCTCGAACGGGTGCCGTCGGACATCCGCAAAGAAGGCGGAGTGGCGCGCATGGCACCGATCAGCAGGATCCGGGAAATCATGGCGACCGTCAGCATCCCCGTCATGGCCAAGGCGCGGATCGGCCATTTCATGGAGGCGCGCATCCTCGAAGCCTTGAAGGTGGACTACATCGACGAGAGCGAAGTGCTCACCCCAGCCGACGAAGAGCACCACATTGACAAGTGGGATTACCAGGTACCATTCGTGTGCGGCGCCCGGAATCTGGGCGAAGCGCTGCGGCGCATTGCCGAGGGCGCTGCGATGATCCGCACCAAAGGCGAAGCCGGCTCGGGAAACATTGTCGAAGCGGTTCGCCATATCCGGACCATCGTCAAAGAGATGAAACAACTCACGGTGCTCGGCAAAGAGGAGTTGGTTGCGGAAGCGAAGAAGCTGCAGGCGCCGCTCGAACTGGTGCAGGCTGTGGCGCGCGATGGCAAGCTGCCCGTGCCCAATTTTTCTGCGGGCGGAATCGCTACTCCGGCCGATGCGGCGCTGGTGATGCAGCTTGGAGCGGAGGCAGTGTTCGTGGGATCGGGGATCTTCAAATCGGACGATCCCGAAGCGCGGGCCCGGGCCATCGTGAAGGCCGCGACTTACTTCAACGATCCGGCCAAGTTGCTCGAGGCGAGCGAAGAGCTCGGGATTGGCATGCCCGGTCTCGATATCTCCAAGATGCAGGAGAGCGAGCTGATGCAAACCCGAGGCTGGTAGATGGCGGACGAGCCCCGCAAGCGGATCGGCGTGTTGGCGCTCCAGGGCGATTTCGAAGCGCATCGCAAAGCGCTGGAGCGGGCCGGCGCGGAGCCGGTCGAAGTGCGCTCGGCCGATCAGCTTGCCGAGTTGCTTGGCCTGGTGATCCCGGGCGGTGAAAGCACGACCATGCTGAAGCTGCTGAAAGAGGAGGATCTGCTGGAGCCTGTGCGCGCTTTTGGCCAGAACCGTCCGATCTTTGGAACCTGCGCCGGGGCGATCTTGCTCGCCTCGCATGTGTCGAATCCTTTTCAGGAATCGCTGTCTTTAATGGATATCGATGTCGAACGGAATGGCTATGGACGCCAGATCGATAGCCGCATCGCGCACTTGCAGCCGGAGGGCATCGATCGCGAGCTGGAGGCGGTCTTTATTCGCGCGCCGATTATTACGCGGGTTGGCAACAAAGCGAAGGTGCTGGCGCGCTACGAGGGGAATCCCGTGCTGGTCGAGCAGGGACGGCATATGGTGGCGACGTTTCATCCCGAGTTGACGGGGGATGCGGGGATACACAGGATGTTTCTCGCGAAGGTAGGAACAAGCTAAAGCATGCGGTCTACGCACGCAAGCGTGTTCCACGTTTTATTTTTGTGTATTGGAAATTCCTGCCGCAGTCCGATGGCCGAAGGTTTTGCGAATAAGTACGGCTCGGATGTGATCGCCGCGAAAAGCGCCGGTATGGGGCCGGCAACCCGTGTCGATCCTCTCACCAAGAAGGTAATGGCCGAGAAGAATATCGACCTGAGCGAGAGTTTTCCCAAGGGCCTGGAGGAAGTTGAGCCAGAGCAGTTCGATCTCATCGTTAATATGTCCGCAATGAAGCTGCCATCCACCAGGATTGCGGTGGAGGAATGGAAGGTCCGCGATCCGGTGGGAGAGAGCGAGGAAGTGTTTCGCGAAGTCGCGAATGTTATCGAACAACGAGTGATGCGGTTGATTCTGGAGCTTCGGATGGGGAAGCGGGCGGCAACTGAATCGTAACCAGCAAGCCGGGATGAGCGTTGCTTGCGTGCAGAATGCCCTTGTGCAGCTCAATCGAGCGGCGGGCGATGGCCAAGCCCAGGCCCACTCCCCCACTGACGCGATTGCGATCCGAATCGACGCGATAAAACGGGTCGAAGATCCGGGCCAATGAATCGTCCGGAACGCCGGGTCCGTAGTCGCGTACATGAATTTCGGCGATCGATCCGGCGACGGCCAGTGCAATCTCGACCGCGGTGTTCGGAGGCGCATGGCGAATCGCATTCCGGACAACGTTCTCGATGGCGCGGCGCAGCAACTCTTCATCCCCGATAATGCTCACGGGCTTGGGCGCGTCCAGCTTGATCTCACTCTGCTTTGCCTCGGCTTCAATCGAAGTATCGTAGACTAGGTCGGCGAGCAATTCATCCAATTGCAGCGGCTGCATGCGTTGCTGCGAAGGGTCACCTTCCGCGCGTGTCACTTGTAGCAGTTCTCCCACCAGCGAGTTCAGCCGCTCGGCCTCCTTTTGAATGCGGTCGAGGGTCTCCTTGCGATCTTCGCCGGAGCGGGCCAGCTCGATGGCGACTCCCAGGCGTGCCAGTGGGCTTCGCAATTCGTGCGAGACATCTTGCAACAGGCGGCGCTCGGCCGACAGCAGCAATTGAATGCGGTCCGCCATCTGGTTGAAGGTTCGCGCAAGCTGGCCAAGCTCATCGCGCCGCCCGGTTTCAGCGCGGACCGCAAAGTCGCCACGGCCAAAGCGGTCGACGGCGCGCTGCAATCTGCGAACCGGCGAAGTGAGGTGGAACGCGAATGCGTAGCACAACAGTACAACCAAGCCGATGATCCACAAGTGCTGGGGCTGCAGGAACCAGAACAGCCAACTGCGCCGGGGCTGCGTGAGAAACAGCCAATATTTGCGGGTGGTATCCGGGCGCGCGATCACAACGGAACGGCTCAGACTGAAGGGCGATGAACGGCGTTGCTGGGTCATCCGGCGTCTTAAGTCCGGGCGGAATTGACCGGTGAGCAGATCGGCGCCATTCGAATCGGTGAAGACGATTTGCGACTCGGTGACATTCTGAAAGCGCGCCAGAACATTCGCCAAGGCCTGCTTGCCGCCGGATTCGTAAGCGCGTTTTGCGTCCTCCACCTGGACATTGAGGAGCATCCGGAACGGCGACTGGCGTGAGTCCGAAGCCGTGAAGGTCAGCGCGGTAGTGACGATGATTCCGGTGATCGCGACGGCGGTGGTTGCGAGGAACCAGAGTAGCGTTTTTACGAAGAGCGATTTCATGCCGTGGGCGCTTCCTCGGGGGCCTGGCAGAACTGGTATCCGGCGCCGCGGATGGTCTTAATCATGGAGCGGCTGCCTTCGAGCTTGCGGCGCAGATGACTGACGTGCATGTCGATCGAACGATCGAAGGGCGTTGACTTGCGATTGTAAAGGCTCTCCATGAGATCGTCCCGGGAGACGACGCGGCCGGCGGCCCGCATCAACTGCTCAAGGATATCGAATTCGAGCGTGGTCAGCTCGACCGGAGAGTTGTCAACTGAAACCTCGCGGCTGCCGGGATCGAGCATCACTCCGTTCACATCGATGCGCCCGCGGTTGGGCTTAGGCTCCGTTCTCCGCAAGATGGCCTTGATCCGGGCGGATAATTCACGCGGGTTGAACGGCTTTGCGAGGTAATCGTCGGCACCCAATTCGAGCCCGATGATGCGGTCCACGTCCTCACCGCGCGCAGTCAACATCAGGACCGGAACGCGACTCTGCTGGCGGAGGCGCTTCAGGATCTCGAAACCATCGAGACCGGGAAGCATAACGTCCAGCACTACAAGATCGATGCCGAACTCAAGCGCCTGCCGCAGGCCTTGCCAACCTTCGTGTTCGCACTGGACAACAAACCCTTCGCGCCGGAGAAACTCACTGAGCAGAGAGCACAACTCTACGTCATCGTCGATGACCAGGAGCCGCACGCTCTGAATGTAGCACGGGAAACAGGCCACAGATGAACACAGATGGACACGGATGAGATTGGTTTACTTGAAGTAGGGGTCGGGTTCTGGGATTGCGGCGCCGTCTTTTCTGGGCGAGGACGCCCCGTAGTTTGTTTTGGTTGCTGAGTCGCGTAGAACTGCCTGGCCGCCGCCCATCCAGCCTGAGTAATCGCCTACCACACTCAAGTGGTGGCCGCGTTTGGTCAGCTCATCGCGGACGGCTTCGGGGACGCGGCTTTCGATGCGCAGATCACAGCCGCCAAGGGTGGGCTTGGTGAAGCGCGGGGCATCCAAAGCGAGTTGGATGTTCATGCCATGGTCCACCACATTGCTCACGAACTGGGCTTGAGCCTGGGCCTGGTTCATGCCGCGCATGATGCCGAAGCCGATGTGTTGATTGCCGCGCTCCATGAATCCGGGAATGATGGTGTGGAACGGGCGCTTGCGCGGCGCGAGCGTGTTGGGGTGCTTGGGATCGATGACGAACGCTCCGCCGCGATCCTGCAGCGCGAACCCCATTCCATCAACGACAATACCAGAGCCGAAAATGTCCGAGATGCTTTGAATCCACGAGACGATATTGCCGTCTTTGTCGATGACGCTGAGATAAGTGGTGTTGCCGTGACCGTCCGGAGGATTTCCCGGCTCGACATCGCAGTTTGCTTTCCGCGGGTAGATCAGGCTGGCGCGTTGTTTCGCGTAGGTTTTGGAGATTAGTCCTTCGGTGGGAATCTTTGAAAACCGCGGGTCACCGACGTAGCGTTTTAGGTCTTGCGTGGCTAGTTTTTGGGCCTCAATCTTGAGGTGGAGTGCATCGACGCCGGACTGCGAGTAATCGGAGATGGGAAAATTCTCCATGATGTTGAGCATCTCGAGCATACCGACTCCCTGGCCGTTGGGCGGAAGCTGATAGACTTTCCAGCCGCGGTAGTCGATTGCGATGGGCTCGACCCACTCGGATTGAAATTCTCGAAGGTCGTCCATGCTCATCGTGCCGCCCAACCGCGCCGACGTTTTGAGAATCGCCTCGCCAACCGGGCCGCCGTACAGGGCGGGGGCTCCCAGAGTGGCGATCAAGCGTAAAGCGTGGGCTAGCTCCGGATTGCGAAATGTCTCGCCGATTTTGGGCGCGCTGCCACCGGGCAGCAGGACACGCCGCGCATTTTCATCCGAGTTTAGTTTATAGCTGGAGTTATCCCAGTCGTATTGGATTAACTCCGTGACCGGGAATCCATGCTCGGCATAGTAGATGGCGGGCTTGAAAAGCTCGCTCCAGGGGAGGCGACCGAATCGCTTATGGAGCTTGGCCCAGCCGTCCACGCATCCGGGAACCGTGACGGTGTGAATGCCGGTGGACGGCATGGTATCGAAGCCTTGCGCTTTCAGGAACTCGGGGGTCAACTTTTTCGGTGTCCAGCCGCTTGCATTGATACCAGTGAGCTTGGCGGTGCTGGCTTCCCATACGAGCGCGAAGAGGTCGCCACCGATGCCGTTCATCATGGGCTCAACCAGCCCCAGAACTGAATTGGCTGTGATGGCCGCATCGACGGCGGAGCCGCCTCGGGCGAGCACTTGCGCGCCTGCCTGGGAGGCGAGCGTTTGCGCGGTCGCCACGATGCCGCGCTTGGTGATGACCATGGAGCGGGCTTGGGGACGGTCTTGGGCGAAGAGGAGGATGGGATTTAACACCAACACAGGCAAGAATGTTTCTCTTACCCGGCGGCCGGACAAGGATCGGATTGAAAACATCAGGGTCTTCCTCTAAGTGCAACACAGGCAAGAATGCCTGTGCCACTCGGTGCAACACAGCGGATGCGGCGGGTTTTCGAGGGTGACGTCATTTTCCGCCGTCCAGTAGGACTTGGACTGCGGCGTCTAATTGGGAGTCGCGTCCTGTGTAGCTTTCGCCGATGGGGCGCAATACGGGGACATCTACCGGGCGCGGGTGTCCTTCCATGTCGGATCCGTCGTTGGCGGTGATGCGCGTTCCGGGAATACGCAACGTCGAGCCATCGATCAGTTGCGCGCCGCCGGTGTAGATGATCCAGCCGGCGGTTGGCTCGCCGACCACTTTGCCCAGTTTGAGCGTACGGTATCCCTCGGTGAAATCCTCAGCATCGGAGAGCGAGTGCTGGTTCACCACCAGGACGGTAGGACGTTCGAGTGAACGCTGCCCGAGGACACTGCGCGCCGGGGCAGGTCCCATTCCGCGGTTGGCCATGTGCAGATAACCTTGCCGCGATAGAAAATCGAGAGCGTATGCGTTTACGAATCCGCCGTTGTTATTGCGAATATCGATCACCACCCCATCGCGGCTGTGGTTTTCCGAATCCAGGTCGAGGGACAGTTGAGCGAGGGCGTTGGACGACATGTCAAACAGATGCACGTAGCCCAATCGCCCATGGCTAATGCGCGAAACGTAATCGCGATTGTGTTCCACCCACTGCCGATACAGAAGGCCTTTTTCGGTAATGGTGTTGACGGGCCGAGCCGCTAGCTCACGCTTGCTACGGCCGCCGGGAGCGGTCGCGACCGTCAGTGCCACCCGGCGGTCGATCTTGTAATTAAGCAACTCGTCCAAGTTGATCGCTTTGCCGATGGCGGTTCCGTCGACGGCGAGCAGGTAATCGCCGGGCTTGATTCCGGCCAGGGCCGCGGGGCTTAACGTGAGCACTTCGGTCACCTTGAGTTGGCCAGCTCGCTCGTATTCATCGCGATCGAAGCGCAGGCCCAGCCGGCCGGTGGAAGGCTGATTCCCTCCGGGGGGACCGCCAATGCCCGAATGGGAGGAGTTCAACTCACCAATCATCAGACTGATGATGCGGCGCAGCTCATCGGGAGTTTGCGCGCCGTCGATGTAGGGAGCGTAATCCTGCCGGATGGCGCTCCAGTTGACGCCGTGAAATTCCGGATCGTAGAAGTTCTCATTCAGATAGGACCAGGCTTGCCGGAAGACTTCGTGCTTCTCTTTGGTGAAGTCGACATCCATTTCGGCGGTCACTGCGATGGGCTTCACTTGCCGAGACTCGATGGGGATGACGCTGATTTTGCCGGCTTCGAGGAAATACACTTCTTTGCTATCCGGCGTCCAATGCGCATGGCTCTTGCGGCCGGGAGTGGAAGTTAACTGGCGGGCGACTGCCGGTTCTTTGGCGAGGTCGTCCAGAGAGTAGGTGTAGAGATTCTGCTGGTTGGCCGCATTGGCGATGAGCAGGAGTGTCTTGCCATCCGGGCTGATGACTTGGGAACCGACGTCGACTCCGACGGGGAGGAGTTGGAGGCGGAGGCGGATGTTGTCGAAAGTGATGGAGACGGGGACCGCTCCCTGGCCCGGTGTGCGGGCAGGCTGGTCGCGGCTCTGTTTGGCTTCGGGAATGGTTTCGGTTTCGGGAATGGTTGGGGATTGGGGAATGGTGGGGGATTGGGGAGTGTCTTGGGTTTGGGGCTTGTCTTTGGGGGTTTGTTCGTGGAAGAGGTCGCGGAATTGGTCTTCGCGGAAACGGGGGGTCCGCGGGATCAGATCGATCCGGGCGAGCGAGGTCGTCTCGGTTCGCTGTCCGGTATCGAATAACAGGAATTTGCCATCCGGGCTCCACGCGAGCGTGCTGGTAAACATGTTGGCGAGAAAGCTGGCGGGCTTGGACTCACCGCCGCTTGCTGAAACGATCCGCACATTGCGGAAATAGCGCGGGTCAGGCGTGGTGTAAGCCAGCCAGCGGCTATCGGGCGACCAGACGAACGGACGCTCCGAACCGCGCGGCGGCCGGTCGAAGTATCCGGACGCGACCACTCGATCGGCGCGCGTGGACGGATCCAGCACATGCAACTCTTTTCCCGCGTGAAAGTAGCCGAGAAGCTTGCCGTCCGGTGAAAACCGCGGCGCGACATCGGGCTCCGCGCCGCGGGTGAGCTGAGTCTCAGCGGCGGTACGGAAGTCGTAGAGGAAGATGTGCTCGACGCCATCCCGGTCCGATACATAGGCGAGCCGGTAATTATCGGGGGCCCACACGACTTGCGACTCATCGGCGGGCGTTTGCGTAATGCGCGCCGCGGCGCCGCCATCCTTGCTAGAGGCCGCGAACACTTCGCCGTGCACGATGAATGCGACTTTTTTTCCATCATGAGACAGGGCCAGATCGGTAAACCCGGTGGTTAAATTCAGGTGCGAGGCGGACGCGCCGGCGGGAGCCCCGCGCAACTCAATCTTTACCTCGCTGGTCTGACCGGAGGCGGTGTCGAGTTTCCAGATGCCGAAGTCACGCTCGAAGACGATCTCGCTTCCATCGTAGGCAATGGAGGGCCAGAGTAGGCGGCCGTTAGTGAAATGCGTGAGTTGTTCCGCTCCCTTACGGTCGCGGCTCGGTTGGAGTCTCCAGATGTTTTCGGCGCCGCTGCGATCGGACATATAGAAGAGCTGCTTGCCGTCGGCGCTCCACATAGGCCAGAGATCTTTGGCCTGGCCGTCGCTCAGGCGTTGGTATGAGCCAGCATGAATCAGGTAAATCTCCGACTCATCGAGATGGCTATGACCTTTGCGCCACCACTGCGCTGAGGTAACGCCGCGCGCGGTAATCGCCAAGTCAGCGCCGTTGGGAGCCGGAGCCGCAAAGTATTCGTTGGCGTAGCGGTCCGCGCTGACCTGCATGGGCGTGCCGCCTTGCGCACTCACACGATAGATGTCGTTCATGCCGGCGATGTCCCGAACCGTGGACGAAAAATACAGATACTTGCCGTCGCGCGACCAGGCATCCAACTGATCCAGGCCATCGTCGAAGGTGATGCGCTTCAGATCGCCAGTCGAGAACGTCAGCGCGTAGATATCGCCGCCGCCGGTGCGCGTGGAAACGAAAGCCAGCTTGCGTCCATCCGGCGAGTACATGGGCCGCGATTCGGTAGCGGGATGCGAGACGAGAAGCCGCGCGATGCCGCCCGAAGCGGGCACGGTCCAGATATCGCCACCCGAGACGAAGGCGATTTCCGAACGATCGGGGGAAAGCGCGGGCTCGGTAAAGTAGGGGCGCGCGGAGAGGCAGAGGGAGAGGCCGAGGGTGAGAGCGAGCAGTTTCAACATGGTTAATTCATTTTGTAACATTGGGCAGGCTGAATGCGTGGCTAAGGCGACCTTCGGTCGCTTGGCAGGTGACGAGATCACCTGCCCCACTCTGCTGACGGCATTTGGCGTATTTTTGCACTGCGTGTTTTTCATATGCGCGCTGTTTTGTATTCAACAGGTTGGATGGATTGTGAGTGGCTGGCTGACGGCTCTCTTCCGGGATGCCGTCAGCCCTGGTCAATATAATCCGGCGATCCCGATCGGTCGCGATACCGGCGCAGCCGGGGTTGGTCGTGGGGCTTTGCATTCTGATATGTAGATAGCAGCCGGGTGAACGGCTGGAGGGTGGCGGAACGTGGATGTTATTGAGGGGTGGGAAATGGAGGTGTAAGATTTTTGTGAATGCTTAGGTTTGCTCGGCGGCGCCCCCGTACTCCTGAGGGATCGAGCACCCCGTGGTGTGCGCCGGTGAGTAAACCGTGCGGTGAGCTAAACCGCTACTGGAAAGCTTGTGTTATGGGTTTTGTTCGAATCGGCGGGACAATGAGAACCGGTGATGCAACGCGACCCACCGCTTAGGCTGATATCTTCCCACGCCGGAATACCCGCTTGGCGGTGTCTGTTTCTGCCCAACCCGCGAGTTTGCCGTCCGCCCAAGCTCCTGCCGTGAACTTCGAGGCGGCTCGCGACACACCTCGCCCGGGGGATGCCTGAAGGGCAGCCCCGGTGAGCTACCGGAATGGAATGGCAGCGCATCAGGATGTATCTACGACGGCCGGATGGGACGGGTTCGGTGTCAAGATCTCGGTCCTCCACATCGTTCCGGTTGCGCACTTTGGACAGACGCGCAGGGACTCGCCGGTTACAGCCTCATACCAGTCCTTATAATCCAGCGCTGGCCGGGGAAGCAGATCCGAAACAGGAGCTACCAGCAGCTTCCGGCAAAGCGCCAGGGCCTTCTTGCGAGTGGCGTTGGCCAAGAATCCGTAATGGCGGATGCGCTGCAGACCCGGCGGGATGGCGTGTATTAAAAAGCGGCGTATGAACTCGTGCGCTGTAATCGTCAGGATCTTAAGCTGGTGTTCGCGCCGGTAATCTTTCCAGCGGAAAGAAACTTGATCCTCTTGCATCGACACCAAGCGGTGATTGGAGATGGCGACGCGGTGCGTGTAGCGTGCCAGGTATTCCAGCACCCGCTCGGGACCTCCAAACGGCGGTTTGGCGTAAACCACCCACTCGGTTTCCCGCACAGGCGCTAAATAGCGGGCGAAAGCCGCGGGCTCGCGCAACGGCTCCAGGCTGGAGAAAAACTGGAGCTTGCCCGCCCGATACGCCTGATCCAACATTTCCAGAAATAGCCTGCGGAACAAGCGCGAGAGCACGCGCACCGGCAGGAAGAAACCCGGGCGGCAGGCGATCCAGCGGTCCCGGCTGGAGGAGAGCCCGCCACCTGGAATCACGCAATGGATGTGGGGATGATGATGCAGGTTCTGACCCCAGGTATGCAGGATGCCGAAGAATCCGATCTCAGCCTCGAGGTGCTTGGGGTTACGCGCAATGGTGAGCAACGTCTGGGCTGTGGCCCGGAATAGAATGTCGTACACCACAGCCTTGTTCTGGAAGGCGATGGATGCGATGGGCTCGGGAACCGTGAACACCACATGAAAATATTCAACCGGCAATAGCTCCGCCTTGCGCTGCTCCAGCCAGCGTGCCCGCGCCACGGCTTGGCACTTCGGACAATGCCGGTTGCGGCACGAATTATAGCTGATGCGCGTAAATTGGCAGTGGTCGCACTGGTCGACGTGGCCGCCCAGAGCCGCTGTCCGGCAGGTCTCGATCGCTTGCATCAGTTTCAGGTGATGCACAGGCAGATCGTGGGCTTGCCGGTAAGCGGAACCGTGGCGGCGAAAAATGTCGGCCAGCTCGAGAGCGGGCCGGGGCACGGCCTTCAGCGCCGGCGCGGCGGGGTGGACTTGGCTGTGGCTTTGTAACGTGGATCGAGCTGGTCGAGCGGACTGTGTGTCTGGCTGATCAGTCGCGAGGACACGCCCGCATAATGCGCGGTGGTAGTGATGTTGCCATGGCCGAGCAGTACCTGAATGATCCGGATGTCGGTGCCGTTCTCCAGCAAATGAGTGGCGAAGCTGTGGCGTAGCGTGTGGACCGTCACGCGCTTGGTAATGCCGGCCCGTTGCACCGCTTCCCGGCAAGCCAACTGCAACGACCCGGCGCACATATGGCGGCCCCGCAGCCAGCCCGGAAACAGCCATTCGGTGGGGTGGGCGGATCGATACCAGATCGCCAGAACTTCCCGCAGCCGGGGAGACAACATCGCGTAGCGGTCCTTCCGTCCTTTACCTTGTACGACCCGGATCAGCATGCGTTTGCCATCCAGATCGCCTACCTTCAAGGCCACTGCTTCGGAAACACGCAGACCGGCGCCGTAGCAAGTCATCAAGGCCGCTCGATAGCGCAAACTCGGCACGTAATCGAAGAACAGCGTGATCTCTTCGGGGCTGAGAATCACGGGCACTTTGTGCGGCACCCGCGCGCGAATCAGGGCTCCTTCGGGCCAGGGCGTTTCCAGCGTTTGGTTGTAGAGAAATTTCGCCGCCGAGACGAACTGGTTGACTGCCTCGGGCGACTGCCGGCGGTCGTTTACCAAATGCACTTGATATTCCCGGATCTCCTCCAGACCCAGTTGCTCTGGGGTGGTCATATAGAACCGCGCTAATCCGGTAATGTGGTGGATGTAGTTTCGTTGTGTCTCGGGCGCAAGGTTGCGCAACTGCATGTCCTCTAACATGCGCTTGCGAAGTGGTGTCATATACGGGCTCCTTGAGTGAAGTGTGCCGTTGCGCGAACAACGGCCTTCTCCAGTGTTCTTCAGGAGCCCGGCCCGAGTACAGGACAGCTGTGGAACGGTTCAGATCACGAGCGCAGAAATTACCGCG
>JBPCOQ010000237.1:0-32372 GCA_051000095.1 Bryobacteraceae bacterium
ATCTGATCGAATGCTTCTTTAGCATTCTCAGCCGGCAAGGGCTTGCCCATAGCGTGCAACATTCCAAGAAAGACCTCAAAGAGCTATTGCTACGTTACTTGGCGAAATACGCTGAGAATCCCACCCCGTTCAGTTGGACGAAGGGGCCTGAGCACTTCCAGAAGATCATCAAAGCGACCAAAGAATACCAAGCGGCGCATCCGAAGGTACCGAAGGTACCGAAGGAGCGAAAGACCAAGAAAGATATTATAAAGGATTAACTGTACGATGTACTAGTCTCGGTAACTCGTTCGGCGGCAACGCGCATCTTACTGAGCCACCTTACCGGAATTTTTCCACAAGCATGGTATCGCCGGATTCCCGATCCAACTTTGGGAGTGGGCCGCCTGGGCAGATCCAGAAGCGTGGTAATCGCACGGCTAGGAAAATCGAAGTAACATATCCGGTAACGCTGGCTGGCCCTCTTGGGTTCGCCGCGGGTATCTCTTCCGTATAGTAGATCCCTTGTGCGCCGGGCCGCCAGTACGAAAACTGGAAGACTTTCGGGGCGCTCGCCGCTCACTCGAAGCATCGCGCGGCGCTCGGGTCCGGCTTCCACCGGCATCGCGAACAGTTCCGAAACTACGCGCTGCTTGGTGTAATAGAGAGTGCGTCCGTCAGCGGCTTCTTGCGCGTGGAAACCGCCGTTGCGCGTCACTTGTTGTTCCGCGCCGCCGCCGGGAGCGATCTTCCATACCTCCGCGCGTCCGGTGCGGCGGCTCGTGAAATAGATCCAGCGCCCATCGCGAGACCAGGACGGGACCACATCGGTCGACGGATCGAAGGTCAGCCGCTGCATGGCGCCTCCATCTATCGATGGGGAGGAGTGTGATCCCAGCTCCCTCCCGGCCCAGCCCTCCCGTTGCGAGGTACTGACTGTCGGGCGTGAACTCGATGTGCTCGTTGCCGGTTTTCCGTCAGCCGCCCTTCCGGCCCGCCCATGCGGGGAATGAGCAAGATAGCGGTAAGGTCTCGCGTGAACGCGATGTCGCAGCCGTCCGGCTGGACATACGTCGAAGTTATCCTCATTCCGCCCATTCCAGGAATAGGCAATCGTGGATCCGTCGGGGGAGAACGCCGGGTCGATCGAGCCGGGATAGCTGGTGAACGGCGCCGGGATCGTTGGGGGCCCTCCGGAATCGCGAGTCCACGATAAGAAACCCACAGCGAGCCTCGCACAGAGTACCAGCGCGTCTCCCGCGGTCCAGGCCAGTGGACGCGCCCGCCGACTGAATCGCGCTGCGCTGGAGCCAATTCAGTGCGGAGGGGGCGCGCTGGATATCTCGCGCGGCAGGCGGCGCAGGTCGCTCGCCAGATCGGCGGCGGTCTGGTAGCGCATGGCGCGGTCGGGGTCGGTCAGTCGCGCGACGATCTCCCACAACTTGGTGGGGTGTCCATCCAGATCCTCGGCTTATATTTGCTCTGGATGATATTGCGCTAGAGCTAGGCTAACAAGAGGGAAAGTGTAAATGACTATGCCGGTACATTTGCTTCGGCTCCCCTGAGCAGGTACAGAACATGCTCCTGAGAAGACGGGTGGTCTTACCGGCAGTGCGCTCTCGTATTTCCTGCCTGCCCGTCTGCCCCGCCTTCACCTTTCCAAAAACAGGCACAATGTAATTTGACCACTATGGCGGAAGCCAACCCATTTCTGGATCCCTTGCGGTTTGAGCGGCGCGCGCCACCGTGCGCGATTGTGATTTTTGGCGCGAACGGCGATCTCACCAAGCGCAAGCTGATGCCCGCGCTTTACCGGCTGGCCTATGAGCGCCGTATTCCGCCCACTTTCGCCGTCATCGGAAACTCGCGCACGGCCATGAGTGACGACCAGTTCCGCGACAAGATGCGCGATTCGGTCGCTCATTTTCTGGAAGACAGTCCGTTTGAAGAAGATCTGTGGGCCAGTTTCGCCAAGAACCTGTTCTACATCGCCGGCGACCTGAACGACGGCCAGCTTTACATCCAGCTCTCGGACAAGCTCGAGGAGCTGCAGTCCTCTCATCAAACTGCCGGCAACGTGTTGTTCTATCTTTCGACGCAACCGAGTTATTACGGAACGGTGGTGAGTTGCCTCGGCGAAGCGAATCTGCAGCAAGGCGATGGCTGGCGGCGCGTGGTTGTCGAGAAGCCGTTCGGGCACGATCTCAATAGTGCCCGCACTTTGAACGATCAGATTCACAAAGTGTTCCCCGAGAACGAGGTCTATCGCATCGATCATTACCTTGGAAAGGAGACTGTTCAGAACATTCTGGCCTTCCGCTTTGGCAACGGCATTTTCGAGCCGCTGTGGAACCGGCGCTACATCAACAACGTGCAGATCACGGCTGCTGAATCGATCGGCGTAGAAGGCCGGGGCGGTTACTACCAGGAAGCCGGCGCGCTGCGGGATATGATCCAGAATCATCTGTTGCAGGTGCTCGCCACCATCGGCATGGAGCCCGCGGCAGTGTTCGAGGCCGACACCGTCCGCGATGAGCGCGCCAAGTTTCTGCGGTCGTTGCGGATACTCAAACCGGATGAGGTGACGTTATACTCGGTGGCGGGACAGTACGGCCCGGCCCGGATCGGCACCGAGGAGGTTCCCGGATTTCGACAGGAGCCCGGCGTAGATCCGAATGCGCAAACCGATACCTACGCCGCCGCTACATTTTTCGCCGACAACTGGCGTTGGGCCGGCGTGCCGTTTTACATTCGCAGCGGCAAACGCCTGCCCAAGCGCATCACCGATATTGCCATTCACTTCAACGCCGCGCCGCATTCGCCCTTTGGCGGGAATGCGCGCGATGCCGCCGTGGCCGCGCGCCCGAATCTGCTCATCATCCGCATCCAACCTGAGGAAGGGATCTCGCTGCGCTTCCTCTCGAAGCAGCCCGGAAGCGGCATGCAGTTGCGCCCGGTCTCGATGGATTTCAACTATGGCTCCAGCTTCGGAACGCGTTCGCCCACCGCTTACGAGACGCTGCTGCTCGACGCGATGGCGGGAGACGCGACGCTGTACACGCGGCAGGACATGGTGGAGGCGAGTTGGTCCGCGGTGCAGCCCATCCTCGATTATTGGCAGCACACCAGGTTTGACTTTCCGAACTACGCCGCGGGAACTTGGGGGCCGGAAGCCGCGGAAGTGATGCTGGCCCGGCAGGATCACGTCTGGAGAGTGCCGTAATGGCAGCGGCCGTTCGTCCGGAGAAGATCCTCAAGGATCTCGCCAAGCTGTGGGTGGACCTCGGGAAAGAGGATAGTCAGAAAGGATCGGCCGGCGTGCTGCGCGCGTGCGCCATGACTCTGATCGCGGCCGTCGAAGAAGAAGCGGAGGCGGCGTTTGTCAGTGAAACACTCGCCGAGCTGATGCACCAGCATCCCAGTCGCGCCATCGTGCTGCGGGTCTGCGGAGATCGGGAATCGGCGCTGGACGCCCGCGTCTTCGCGCAGTGCTGGATGCCCTTCGGACGTCATCAGCAAATCTGTTGCGAGCAGATTGAGATTACCGCTTCTCCAGCGCGCGTGGATGACTTGCCGAAGCTAGTACTTGGGTTGATGGTGCCCGATCTGCCGGTGGTGCTGTGGTGCCGGAGTGAGCGCGTGGGCAACCTGTTTCCGCTGGCGAACAAAATCATCGTAGACACAGAGTCTGTAACTGAGCCGCGACCGCAAGGGAGCGGCCTGGCTTACGTACGCCAACTCACCGCGGAGGGCTACAACGTCGCCGACCTGGCCTGGACGCGTCTCACTCGTTGGCGCGACAGCATCGCCCACATCTTCGATAGCGCAAATGCGCGGCAGCATCTCGGCAGCATCGATTCGGTGACCATCACCCATGCAGGCCCGGAAGCACGGGAGCCGCTTCCCTCCCGCCTCGCGTATCTGGCAGCCTGGTTCAAGCACACTCTTCCCTCGCGGATTCATCTTGTTTTCAAGGCCAGCGCAACGGACTCCGATCGCATGATACAGGGCATTGAGCTGAGCGGCCTGGACTTCAGGGCGTCCGTTAGACTGGAGGGCGCGTCCGCGGTGGTCACCGTAGACGAACTGACCCGCCGCATTCCATTTCCGAAGCTCACCGATTGCGAACTACTGCGGGAGGAGCTGGGGATATTAGGAACCGACCCGGTCTTCCGGCGGTGTCTGGAATGAGCGTTCACCACGGCAAGGATCGCTCCTAAGCCGGCCTTCTCGCATTGCGCGGCGCGAAGCTGATTAGCAGACGTGATCCTGTGGCATCCGCAAGTCTTTCCAGGGTCCGCATCGAGGGCCGCGATCGCCCGCCTTCGAGCCGTGCGACGACCGGCTGCGTGGTGCCCATCCGCCGGGCCAGTTCCTCCTGCGTCAGGCCCGCGCGGTTCCGGACGTCGATCACGGCCGAGGCCAGGACGAATTCCTCCTCGAGTGCCTCGTAGGCCTTGCGGTACTTCGGCTCTTTCAGCCATTTTTTGTGCAGGCCGGTGATCCGCGCCATTGGTTATTTCTCCGTCACTTTGATCAACTTCATGCGGGACAGGGCCAAGTCGATTTCGCGGCGCGAGTCTTCTCCGTTTTCTTTACAAAGGCCCGCAAAATTACCACTCCCTGCGCTGCGGCCGTCACATAGAGAGCGCGTGAGATCCCGCTCCTACCCTTCATCCGCATCTCCCACAGGCGGCCCTCGATATGCTTGACGTGAGGTTCCCACACGCTCCAGGCCCTTTTGCTCGATCAGGAGGGCGATGCGCGCCAGCCGCGCCCCGCATATCCTCGGGCAGGACCTCGATCTCCGCCTGGACCGTTTCGTTCAGGCTTTCGACCGTCCAGCTCAAACGCCACTATACCAAAAAAGATATTTATCAAGGTGTGACGCGATCGTAGCCGAGCCTTCCTGCGGTTTCTGGACTGGCCCCACGGGGTTATGCGCAGTTTGTGAGGATTTCCGTCTGCTCATTACAGTTGAGAAACCAGATGGCGATCTGTGGATAAAATAAGCGCCAAGCGACGTCTGCGGTGATATTTCAGCTTATTTTCATACTGCTCATTACGCTCTGTGCGATAGCCAATTTAACATGCCGACGAAACCAAGTTTTTTGAGATGTTCCCGCGTTCATACGTGGGCTTTCCTTCGGGGTATCATTGGGCAGGAGATTTCTAATGGCCGGATAATTTGGGCTAGATAATCACATAGGAGGTGTTGATGCGCACTATAGTCGTTTTCCTATTCGCCTTCATGGCGGCTGAGTCCCAAACTCGGTATGAAGTTCGCAGGTCGGATGGTACAGTAGCACCGTCCTTGCTCCCACCGGAGGTTTTGTTCGATCTCCGTTCGGCATCACCGGCTGCGCAGCAAACTTTGTTGCCGCTCTACCAAAGAGAATGGGCTTTAGAACAGGATCTCAGTACGGTGAGGTGGGCAGCGCTGGGTGATACTCTTCGTGGACTCGCTAAGATTGGAGGATCGACGATTGGAATTGGAGGCGCGGGATCCCGTGTCGTGGATGAATCAGCCGCCGTGGCGGGAACGCCGGGGTCGAAGTTCAAAGGAGAAAACGCCGCGCTGAGCGCCAAACAACCGGCAGACATGTACGAAAGCGTTAACAAAGCAATGTATCTGGTGAATCAAATTTAGGCTACGGACGATGCAATTTCCCGTGCTCAAACGGCAAACGGTATTCCTGCTACAGCAAGGACACCGTGGAACATGTTGTTCCCTCCTTCAAAGCAGATGACCCCCGCTGAGGTGACGAAATTACTGCAGAAAAGGCTCAGTGGTGAAGATGTTTTAAACGCATCTCGCGCCTGTGGCAATACGCTAGATCGCTGTCGCAAGGCTTGCGATGCTGCGATAAGTGACAACAGCTATGCTAGGGCTTTTTCGAATATAACTACCGTGCTGAAATGTGATGACGTGTGCGCGGACAATTGGCATGCTTGTCTACGAGCCCTGGGCACTAATTACTGACGGTCATGCCCGTACCGAACTGCTGCTAAAAATGACTGTTCTGAGCAAAAGTATGCATGAGGAATGATGCTTTGTTGGGCAAGTGGAGAGGGACTCGGCGTCAGTTTTGCACTGTAATGAGCAGTGAGCCAGATACTTCCTTCGGAAGTTCTTTAGCCACGCGAAATCAATACGTAAACTTCCCAATCGCATTGAGGTCAACGCTGTCGTCCAGCAAGCCCAACTCCGGTAGCTCAGCAGCACACCTCTCAAATGCCCGTATCGCTTGATATGAATACCAATCCAGGTGCGCTCGTCCCCGACGGCATGACGAGTTCCTCCGCGGATTGAAACAGCGCATTCAACGAGCGCAATAACCTGATACTGGCCTCAACCGAAAGAAGCTGACCCAATCGCGAGGGCAGCAGACTTGCGGCGAGGTCTGATCACGTCACTACCTCCAGGCTTGTAAACATGCACAATGTAATTTGACGCCGATGACGGACCTCAACCTTGAATGAGCGTTCACCGCCACATCTACCCCGACGCGCAGAAGGCCGCCGAGGCCTGTGCCCACTCGATTGCCAATCTGCTCGAAGACCGGCTCTCCGGCGAATCCAATGCAACGCTTGCGATCTCGGGCGGCTCCACTCCCAAGCTGATGTTCCCGGAGCTGGTAAAAGCCCGGTTTAACTGGCGCGACGTGCACCTTTTTTGGGTGGACGAGCGCGGCGTTCCGCCCACCGATCCACAAAGCAACTTCCTGCTTGCGGAGCAGTACCTGATCCAGCCGGGTCATCTCCCGAAGGCCAACCTGCACCGCATCCAAGCCGAGCTGAGGCCGGACGAGGCGGCGCAACACTACGCTGACGATCTGCGGGACTTCTTTTCGCTCAAAGACGGGGAACTTCCGCATCTGGATGTCGTACACAGAGGCGTGGGGCCGGACGCCCACACGGCCAGCCTGTTTCCCGGTGAGCCGCTGATTGAGGATCGGGATAACCTGGTGGCTGCCGTGTATGTGGAAAAGTTCTCGCAATGGCGCGTTACGCTGCTACCGGGAGTGCTGCTGGCCGCGCGCCACACGGTAATGCTGGTGGCCGGGGAAGACAAGGCGGAGGCGGTGCGCGCCATTTTTGAAGAGCCGTACGATCCCCAAAAGTACCCGGCGCAGATCTCCGTCCATCACGGGCGCAGCGTGTCGTGGTTTTTGGACCAGGCCGCCGCAAAGCTCATGACCTGATGGCGAGAACGGCCTTGGTTTTATCGGCTGGAGGATTGTTTGGAGCGTATCAGGCCGGCGTCTGGAAAGCGCTCGCCGACCGGTTTGATCCCGACCTGATCGTCGGCGCATCCATTGGCGCGCTGAATGGCTGGGCGATCGCAGGCCGCTGCGATCCTGATGAGCTGATCCAGAGATGGCTCCGCCCACAGCCGCTTTCCTCTTGGGGCGTCAGAAGAGCCATCCGGGAAATCCACGAGCGTTACCAGCCTCGCATCGAATACGGCGCGGTGGTCACCGATGCATTGAGACTGCGGCCCAAACTGGTGCGGGATGTGAGTTGGCGGCATCTCGTTGCATCCGCCGCAATCCCGGGCTTATCTCCACCGCCGAGGATCGACGGCCGGTACTACTGCGATGGCGGTCTCCTGTGCGCTCTACCGCTCTGGGCCGCGGTGGAGATGGGCGCCGAACGAATCGTCGCGATCAACGCGCTGCCGGTAATGCCCAACGCGATCGTACGCAACCTGGCTGGCGCAATCCGGCGACTCGCGCGATTCCGCCCAATCGTGCCAGAATCCATAGAGGTGATCCATATTGCTCCAAGCGAGCCACTCGGTTCCGTGAAAGACGCGCTTTACTGGAACCGCGAGAATGCCGAGCGCTGGATAAAATGTGGCACACACATTCCTGCCTGTGTCTTCGAGACGTTGAATGGCCGCTAAATGCCCGCTGTGCTTCCGGAAGCTGGACCCCACGCAGCAACTCGAGCGCGTGTGCCTGACGCACAAGGACCGCAGCCAGGTATTCCACTTCGACATCGACCGCAAGGATATCTTTTGCCCAGTCAAATCCTGCGAGAATCCGCGATCGATTCAAACCGGGGTGTTTCTGCGGCACGTCGGCTGTCCCGCCAAGAACCCGTATTTCACGGGCGAAGGCAATCCCATCTCGATTCCGGAGACGGACACGCTCGATCGTGATGGCAAGGTTTTCCACATCCAGCACTGGATGTTTGGCGTGCTCAAAGAGCTTGCCGAGGTGGAGCCGAATGCCTCCGAAATGTGGTTTCCGCTCCACATGTTCCGGACCGTGAACTGGTATCCTCTGGACGAGCGGCAAGGCCAGCAGATCGGCGCAACCATCCGCCTGGCTGGCGCGAAGAACGCCGGTAAGACCGTACTGGCTACGATGGCGCTGGTCCCGTATGGCTATGCGCAACCGCAAGCGTCACCCAGCTTTCGAGTGGAGAACTACGTGTACGTTTCACCCGAGGGGATCGGAGCGGTACAGCATCCCCAGGAGCAGTTTCTGCAAGGGCTGCTGCCCTTCAGCATGCTGCGTGACCAGCAGAACACGCCCGAATGGGTAGCCGGCACGCCGCCCACGCGCGCCAACGTGAAGGCGGCTTTTTTCCGGGCGAATGTTGAGAACCGCAAATGGGCCGAAGAGATTGTCCGCTACGCGTTCAATGCCAAGGAGCCCTGGCACTCGCTCTTGCTTTATGACACCGCGGGCGAGGACAATGAGAAGCCAGCCGAAAAGCACAAAGAACCGGTGGATATCGGAGCGGTGGTGCTGGACGGTTCGCAGCTTGGCTTTTTCGATCGCATCACCCCGCCGAATGCAAAGACGGCGAGCGAACGGCTGGCGACTATTGCGGCAAACCGGAAATGTGTAATCGTGACCAAGCTCGACCTGGTGAACAAAGACATACTTTGGCCGCCGGAGCGGGAGCTGATCGACAAATTGAAAGCGGGCGAAGCGGTGCCCGGGGGCAGCGAGCGCGATCTGCTGAAGCGGTGGCTGCGCGAGCCAAATGCTCTGCCCGCCGAGCGCGACCTGGCGGAACAACTGGCCGGCGTGGAAGTGTTCTTCATCTGGACCGAAGGCCTTACCGATACGACGCCGGGTGTTCTACCGCGTACCTACGGGTTTCGCAAATTTGTATCTTGGTGTCTGGACGGGCGCCTGGCGCCCAAGAAAAAGAAAGGCAAATAAACGTGGGACATGCTTTAGCTTGTTCCAAAGAAGTGCAAGACTAAATGCCCGCACGCCTACTCGCATACGGAGGCACCAGCTTCAGTGAACGGCGCAAGATCGGCCAGTGGCCCGCCGTGCCGGAAGCCACTCTGCGCGATTCCTATGGGCTGACCGCGAACACCTGGTGCTTCGGCGCGGGCACGCTCGGCAAGCAGCCGTTCGTGATTCTCCGGCAGCGCCAGAACATTGAAAACCGCGGTGGTTATCCGTTCTCGTTGTTGTTCGATCCCGGCGATGAAGTGTGGCAGCGCTTCGGATGGAGCGCGGCCGCGGTGGCGGCGGCGATCTTGAATGCGGACGAACCGGCGCGCGATCTGCTGTTGCAAACGCCGGAACGCTGCTCGGCAGAAGCGCTGGAACGAGTGGCCGCTGAGCTGGTCCCGCGCCGCGGACCCGCCAACGGCGCTGGCGAGAATCTGCGGCTGCTCAGTCTGGCAAGCTGCGTTTCGGCCGAACCGGTGGTGGCGTCTGCATCCGCGCTGGGTTTGCATGAACGGCTTGACCCCGATCGAATGGCGGGTCTGCTGGAGCCTCTACCGCCGTGCTTCCGGTTGACCGCCGGGTGGCTGGTGGGCGGCGGCGCGGCTCATGGCCGGGCCCTGGGCGCGAATCTGGTAATTGACGAGCAAGCCATAGTGGATCAGGATCGGGTGCAGCAGCACCTTGAGATCGCACGACGGTATTGGCAGGCCTGGGAGTTTCCAGCCAATCGGCCGTTAGCCGCTCCCTTTGAGCCGAGGCCAATCTGGACGTGGGATGTGGAGCCCGCGCGCTACCTGGATGGCTTAGTGCTCTTGCAGGATGTTCTCACCGCCATTGATCCTGGCGAAGGGCTCTTCGAGCGCGTGGAGCAGAAGCAGGGATCAACCGCGGCTCTGGACAGTCAGATCGAACAAGCGGCCACCGCGCTGCTGACGCGCGGCAGCGGACCGCTAGGTCCCAAAGCCAGCCAATGGATGCTCGCGCTTTCCTTGCGCGAAAAACGAAAGGTGGACGCAAAGACGGCGGGCCGCTTCGATCGCAAGGTGGTGTTCGACGAGTTGCGCCGCTTTGGCATTCCGCCCAAGGCGGTGCCGCGGCAACTGCAAATCGCGCGCGACGTGCGGGTGGGGCTATGGCTCGATTACCTGGATCGCCTGCGCGGAGACGTCCGCAAGAATCTTGAAAGCGCGCTCGATCAGCTCGGCCCCGATCTGACGCAGGAGGAGCGCGAGCAATTGGCGCATGCGGCGCTGCTGGCCCTCCCGGCGAGCGATGAAAAACTGCTCGATTGGGAACGTTTCCGGAAAGATCCCGATTTGTGGACGATGCTACAACCGGTGCTGCGCGACGAAGCGCTGGTTCGATTCCAGCGTCACGACAGAAGCGCCGCGGAAGCCTATCTCGCCATGGGCGAAGATCCCGGAGGAGCTGAAGCCAAGGCCCTTCTGCCGCAAAGGGAAGACTTTGCACGGCTGGTGGACGAGGTCCGCGGGATGCGGAAACATCGGCCGGAATTAGTGGATGCATGGCTGGCGCCTTTTCCCAAGCCAGCCGAGCCGCCGCCCATCATCGTTGTTCCCGAGAAAGTGCCTCGCAGGCGCGAACGGACCGAAGAGCCGGACACTCGCAGCGCGGAGTTGAGGTCTGCTCTCCAATCGGTACTTTTCCGAAGCCGCACTGATTCAGTCGAGCGTAAGACTGCGGATCTGCGCGCGAATTTCGACGGAGTCGCCAGCCCGGACCTGGACGGGATGATCGAGGAAAACTGCCGCGAGTCGGGGAACCGCTTCGCGTCCGCGTTCGCGGGCAAGTACCTGGCTTTGGGCGATGTGATGAGCTTTCTGCCGGAAGCGTCGCAGGAGCGGCTGATCGAGTGCCTGGCCGAACAACTGGCAGGAAAATTTCCAAGCCGCGCCACGCTCGATATCACTCACGCGATCAACAATCCGTCTTCGCGCAACGCGTATAGCCAGGCACTCAGCCGCTATCTGCTGCAGCATCCCGAGCTGCGCAAGACCGTTGCGATGCGCCGCTCGGAAGAAACCAAGGACCTGGACCGGAGGTTGAAATCCATGCTCGCGAAGAGGAAAGCGCGCGCGTGATTTTGGTTTTCTTCCTGGTTCTGCTGCTGGCGTATGTGGCGGCGTTCCTGGGCGTCGAACATCGCCAGGACATCCGGATGCGCGCAAGCTGGTGGATCGTGGCGACGGCGCTCGCGGTGCTATCGTCCGGCCTCGTGCTGTATGTCGTGTTCTCGGCCACGGAGGCCACGGAGGCCAAGAACGCCACGCAACTCGCCTGGATCGGGATCGCAACGCGGCGTGCGGAGGATTCGCTCGAGCTCGGCGGCTCCCGCCAAAAGGCCACGGTCGGATGGCCAAACGGAAGCTTCGCCCCAGCGGTCAGCTTTCGAGCAGCCGGGCCGAAGCGGGCGTCGATCACAATCGGCGGCGGTGGCGGTTTCGTCGGCATTTCCGGCGTGATTTTGAATGGCACGATGTTCTCGGAGACCACCCGGGCGCAGGTGGCCGGATTCACGGTGGATGCGGATTCTGTACCCGGACGGTTTTGCGTGCGATGCCGCGCGACTATTCGGATCTTCGATGCGGAAGGCAAGAAGCTGGCGGAGATTAGGCCGCGGGTTGGCAGCGAGCCGCGGGTCAGCTCGCTCTACTCGAACCTGACCGTCGACATCGCCCGCTTGCGCAAGACGGACCCATCCGCGGCGGGTGCGCTAGAAAGCTGGTCATCCGATCTTCGACTGCTGGTGAGCCGCGCTGGACTTCGAATACTTGGCCCCGAGACCCAGCCGGTCTCGGCTATCTTGGAACTGCCCGCGCGCCTGACCGTTTACTGGACCGGTCAAGCGCAACCGCTTTCCGTGAAAGAGGCACCCGACGGCCGCCTGGAAGTGACGTTTTTACCTCCGTGGCGGCTGGCGAGCCCGCTGCCCCCGGAATCTCACTTGACTCTCGAAAGCAGCGCCCTGCCAGGAGATTACGCCTTTCTACTCCCGCTCGGCGGCGATCTCCGGAGCTTCAACGCCACCGTTGGTTTTGAGGGCGCGTCCTTCGCTAAGCCTGACCGGTCCGCCCACGAGTTTCAGAAGGTGATCTCTCAGGATTCGACTTTCGCCGGCAAATATGCAATCCGTCTGGCGTCAGTGCGCGACCTGCCGGATTGGCCCCGCGTTCTCGCGGCTCTGCTGATTGCGGTGGCGACGTTCGGCTATGGAATGTGGTTGGCCATCTCGCGCATGCGTTGGCGGGATGGCTGGGTGCTGGGCGGAGTGTTGACGGCAACCTGGGTGATTCTCTCGATCCGGGTTCTGCTCGCTTTTCGATACGCGATCGATCCGTCGCACTTTGACAAGCTCGCGTTTGACGGCGTGACCTCGGCCTTGCGCGCGTTGTGCATTGTGCCCGCGCTGATCATTGTGGCGGCGCGGCTGCGGCGCGACCGGGCGGCGCAATTCCGATTCGCTTCGGATAGCGATAAGGCGGCAGCCGGCCAGCAGGTGGCCTTGTATTTACTTTGGGTGGGCATCGCGAGCATGCTGACTACCTGGCTGGCACACTCGCTCTGGCCTAACGTTCGCGAGCGCTATGGACATTCGGCGATTAACCTCGGAACGCTGTTCTCGGCTTTACTAATCACGATCGCTTTGCTCTGGGTCGCGGGCTATATTTTCTTTCTGTATTTCTACGATCCCGAGCGCGAGGCCAGCCAACGATTCCGAGCCAAATTGGAAGAACTTCGCTCGCGCTTTTTGCGGCGTATTACTGAAACGTTCGCGCTGGAGCACAGCCAGGGGTTTTGGCGGCATCTCGGATCGACGCTCGACGATGACGAGGAGTTCGATCGGCAGGATTACCGCACGCGCTTGGAGATCTTGTCCGGCGTGCTGCTGGCCCTGGTCTGTGTCGCGGTAGTCATTGGCGGCATTGCGTGGTTGATGGGCGGCAGCGAAAAGTTTGTGCAGGAAGTGGCGGCTCCGCTCTTGCTGTGCTGGATGCCCGCCTGTCTCTGGTTGGCGGCGCGGTTGCGCTTTCGTCCGGGCAGCCGGATGAGCCGGCGCGATCTGTGGTGGCTGGTCCCGTGGCTGCTGGTGGGAGTGCTGCTGATACTCGCCCCGGTGGTTCTGTTCCCGGTTCTTCTCGGGGATGCGGGCGGGATCGTGGCGGCCTTCGCGTTCTTTTGGCCTGCCGTCGCTCTGCTGATGGCTGGAGGCAAGCCACGCAGACTGCAACTGATCCCGATGGGCACTCTGCTATTTACGCTACTGATGTTCGGCGTGGTCTATCTCAATGTCGACTACGTGACGCGATTGCCCGGCGAGGCGCGTGTACGGCTTCTGATCTTCAAAGAAGGCATGAATCTGCAGGAGCGGCTGCCTTCACTCCCCATGCTGAAGGAAGACGCCGGGCGCACCGTGACGGTGCGGCAGGTGAGCCAGGGCCTGCAGCATACCTGGGAGAACAAATCCATTGCCCATGAGGGCGGCTGGTTCGGGCTCGGATTCGATAAGGCTCCGGTACGCCGCTCACAAGTGCCGCAGCACACGCTGCAGGTGGACAGCACCTACAGCTTCTACATCGCGAGCGAGTTCGGGTTAATTGGCGGCATGGCTTTGCTGCTGATCTACGCGTGCCCGCTGCTCTGGGTTCTGATCAGCGCGCGACCACGCTTTGACACCGGGCACGGACTCGCGGCCGTGATCTGCTCGGCTCTTCTGCTCGAAGCGATCATTCATGCGGGCATGAATCTCACCGCCTTGCCGTACACCGGCCGGGATCTGCCTTTGCTGGCCGTCGGTTCCTTCACAGACCTGCTGCGCTGGACGCTACTGCTATGTCTGATGGTGCGTGCTCTGCAATGGCGCGCCATGGCGGCTGAGCCGAGCGCGACGGAGCCGGGCGCGGCCGACGAACAGGTGGAAGGCTTTCTTACCGAATCGATCATCTCCCCGGCCGCGCTGCCGGGTGCAACAGAGAGCGTGCAAGAGCCTGCCGGGCGATACAGGTTCGCCGTGATCTGGCTGGCTCTTCTGCCGGCCATCCTGTTCGGCTACACGGTTTTCAAGGGCATCCAGTTGATTCGCGATCCCGGCCTGTCGCGGCCCTTTCAATGGACCCGTCTATTGAACGCTGTGCGAACGGCCGCCGACCAAGGCAAGCTGAAGGTAGATCCGAAGACGCTCGACATTCAAATCGCCGATGAGTCCATGGTGGCCGAAGGCGGCACGCTAATCGAACAGGAGGTCGCACGCTTCAACGCGCTCGATGAAAACGAAAAGCTGGAAGGATCGAGCGCCCATGGAGCCGAGTTTCGGAACCGCTTGCGGCAGGTACACAGCTTGCGGGACTATGACCGCCTGCTCGAGTGGCTGCGCTCAGTGGACAGTGAAGAGCTAAACCAGGAACGCCCGCTACTGTTTCGTTTGGCTCCCGACCCGAGAAGTATCGACGAAGAGGGAATGGTCCCGATCGCGGGGCGCAGTTATCAGATTCGTCCAAATCCGGCATTCAACACCAGCGTGAGCTTTCATGAATTGCGGAAACAGGACATCCCGGCTGTTTCCCTGCGCGGGCAAGTGTCCGGCATGTACGTGGTACGCGGGAGGGACTTCGAGTTCCGCGTACCTGATCGCGTGGTGAAGGGTTTTGAAGATCGAACGGTGACGCTAGAGGAAGGTGCGAACGGCGCTCTGCGAAAGATCGGCGATTCCAATCCGGACGCGGCCGAGGCGAAGATCACGATCCGCTACCGCCCCGAAAAGCGAGGCCGGCCGAGCTTCGCCTTCGGCGGCCTCAAGGTGACAACCGCCGGTCTGGTGTTCCGGCCCGAAGTGGATGCACGTCTGATCCGGACGCATTCGTTACCGAAAAAACTGCCGCGCTTCGCCCCGGAAAAACTGGGTCCGGGAAATCGGGTGGAAGTGAGTTACCCGGTCGGCAAGAACAAGATTCAGCCATGGTTCACAGTGGAGAAGACGGCGCAGGGCGCGCTGATCGGGCCGGCCTGGGTGATGGGGAATTGGGTGGCGGCGTATGATCCCGATCCGCTGATCCCCTGGACGGCGAACCTGGCCAACGCCATGCCCGATGAGCAGACCAGGCTCGGAAAGGATCTACCGAGCCGGCTCGGGACGCTCACCTTTGATAAATCTTTGCAGGCTGCCGCGCAGGCCTTCGCCGCGGAGAAGGGTCGCGAGCACTATCAGAGCTTTCTCCAAACAGCGCGCGCACGGAGAGACGCCCTGCCGCCGCGAGTCGCGATTGCGGTGATCAACTTGCCGCGCGGCGAGGTGCTGGCCTTGGGTGGATGGCCTCGCATGAGCTCCAACCGGCATTGGGAAACGGGCACGGGAGGCGAGTTGATCCCGCCGGTTACCTGGGTGGATCGCGGCGCGCCCCACTCGTTGCGCATCCGTTATCAGAGCGATCGTAATTTCGACCGGATCGCCGTCGGTTCGGCCAGCAAGCCGTTATGGGCGTCCGCCGTGCTGCGATTGCATCGCGGGTTGGAGAACAAGCTACAAGTGCGTGGGAGCGATGAGCTCGAAAACGATGTGTTCGGAATTACGATTCCAGGTAAGGGCTGGATTTTGCATCCGAGCGGTTGGCACGATTTCGAGAAATACCTGGCAGTCTCGGATAACCGCTACCAGGTGCGGATCGGTTTTCTCGGGCTGGCGCGCTCCGATCCCGACCGGCCCTCCGAGATTGCGGCGGATGGCCGCTCACCGTCAACCAAAGAATCTCTGGACGGCGGCAGGACGGCGTGGCAGCGCTATCCGGTTTTCGAGGACATCGATTTCATGCCCGCCCGTCCCGAGAGAATACGGGGACTTGAGCAGAGTAAGCTCGCCGAGCGGCTAAAGGCGATGTACGGCATTGGAATCGAAACCGGAGAGATCGTGCATCGGCGGTCGTTCTGGACGGGCAATGAGCAGAACGATTGGGACCCCATCGGGAAAGCGCCTTTGAGCCAGGCGCTCGAATACACCGCGCCCGAAGCGCCCGATTTTGAATTCAACCGTATCGAGAATCCGCGCCGGTTTATCACATTGCTGTTAGGAGGTGGCGCGAATCTATGGTCGAACGTGGACTTCGCGGGTGCGTTCGGGACCGCGATTCTGGGGGTTCCGGTTACGCCGCACGTAACGCGCCTGGATGCGAAGCTGATCAAGCCCACCAAGGAGCGCGCCGAAGGCTTCGACAATCCGGCAGCCTTCTATGCAGGATTGCGCGACGTCCTCGATAACAGCGACGGCACGGCGAACAAGTTCCTGCGAGGCAATCACGTGCTGGCAAACCTGTCCGGCGTCCAGCACTTTGCGAAGACGGGAACGCTTGGGTCGGAAGAAGGGCCGGGGAACGTCTCGCGCATCACACTGGCGCTGGTACGCGGCGACATCGCGAAGAAGACTGTGCAGAACGGGCTGGTGATCTCTGTGGTGGTGGAACACGCGGCACTGGGAGCAGCGACGCAGATGCTGGGCGAGTTCCTGACGCAGAATGAAGGCGCGATCCGGCGGCAATTGGGTTTGCGGTAATCAGGCGGCGTGCTCATCCTCGTTACAGAAACACGCAGGCCGCTTGGTCGTTCACGCGGTTGCTGTACTGGCCGGATCGAGCGCCTCGGACAGCTTCTACGGTCAATTGAGGAATTTCTCGATGCGGCGAAACTGCCTCGGCGTAGTTTACAACACCGCAGCCTCGGCGCGCTTCTTTATGGCGCGAAGCCACATGAGCCGAATCAGCGAACTCCCCGGATAAATTACCCGCCAGTACCGCGCAAAATGACGCCGCGCCCCGGGGTCGGTTGCGTGAACACGCGTCTCCGTAGTCACGCGGCACGCACCCGTGTTGTCCTCCTCGACCAGAAAATTGATCGTCGCCATCGCGAAACCGGGCGCATCAACCGCTTTGAACTCCTCAGGCGTAGGCTCTTTTTTCGGACGCCACCCGCGCGGTGCCAATACCGGCGTTCCCAGGACAATTTCCCGTCCCAGCTCTTCCGCCAGTTGCAAGAACCCGCTCTGCCGGGCGACTTCCAGGATCGGCAAGTGTTCCGGCGCGTTCAGAATGCTTTCGGGGCCAGGCCGGCCGAACCGGCGAATCCAGGTCAGCGTCCGGAAAAACAAGATCTCCCTCGCGGTCACTGTCTGAATCGCTGCATACACTCGATCCCTTGAGGCCGCGACGCGGATCGAATGCAACTCGTTGAACTGGTACTCCGGCGCAAACTCGTCGAGCTTTGTTCGCAACACCGCAACCCGAACTTCCTTCGCTGGTAACTCCATGCCCGCGAAAGAAATGAGCAATCCCAATCCCAGAAAGACCATGCCGTAAAACCGGCTGTGTATCCAAAGAAAGGAGAGAGGCTTGATAATCGACGCCCCGCCGAGAAACGCGATAATAAAGCCAAGGTAAACCAGTATTACGGCGTGCATGCCACCTATCTTAAAGTTAATGGCAACAAGACCGCATGGCGGAAGGATATAAGCCCGCTTCTGAATATAAACCATTTCATTCGGGATTGTTTTGAGCGAGAATGGTCTTGACCTATGCCGGTCTATCAGATTCATCGATTGAAGGACAGCCAACGCCAGCAGTTTCGATGGCAGCCGCACGCCAGCGGCATCAGCACGGTCAAGCCTAAGGATTACGAAAAGGAATCGGCAATAGAGGCGCCGACGCTTTACGCGGCGTGGGAGGAATCGCGGCGCTCCGATCGATCGCTTCAGGTGGGCGACCTATTGGAGACGGAAGGCGGAACGCTTCACATCTGCAAGTACATTGGCTTTGAGGAAGCGCGCTGGTTTGTGCCGGAACCTGCGCCCGCGCCGGCCGGAGTGATATAAGTTCATTATGTCCGCTGATCCGAATACAGGCGATCGGATCAACCTCTTCGCTTTTGTCAGTTACATACCCGATCCTCTTGCGGAGTTCTTGAATCGACTGCGTCAGGAGCTGGTCCCAAACTGTTTCCTGCGCGCCCACGTCACCATCCTTCCGCCCCGGCCCATTGTTGGGAGTTCCGAGGAAGCACGGGCTTGCCTCGGCTCGCTAGTGTCGAACTTTGAGCCGTTTGAAATCGAGTTGGGACGCGTTGAGGTCTTTCCCGTTACCGACGTCATCCACATCGCATTGCGGTCTGGCGAAGCTCACCTCCGCAAAATGCATGCCGCGATGGACACCGGCTGCCTGCAGTTCAACGAACCTTTTCAATACCATCCGCACATCACGCTAGCGCAGAATCTGAAACCGGACGAGCTGGATGAACTGATCCGTGTAGCGCGGCAACGGTGGGTGGAATTCAAGCACCCGCGAAGTTTCCTGGTCGAGAAGCTGACATTCGTGCAAGGCACCAGATGGAAAGAATGGGTCGACCTTGGCGAGTACCCTTTGCCGCCGAATCGGGCCTAAAATGACGGCTGCGTGATCGCGCCTTCCGCCGCCGACCCTACCAGCGCGACGTACTTGGCGAAGACTCCCGACCGGTAGCGCGGCTCCGGCTTCTTCCATTGTCTGAGCCGATCCTCGAGCTCCTGAGCAGAGACCTCGATCTCGATCATGCGCTTCTCGATATCGAGCGCAATCGTGTCGCCCTCATGCACGGCTGCGATGGGTCCGCCGATTGCCGCTTCGGGCGCCACATGGCCTACCATGAATCCGCGGGTGGCGCCGCTGAATCGGCCATCGGTGATCAATGCGACGCTCTCTGACAGGCCCGCGCCGACGATCGCACTGGTGACGCCCAGCATCTCGCGCATCCCAGGCCCGCCGCGCGGCCCTTCATACCGGATGACGAGAATATCGCCTTCGCGGATACGCCCTTCCAGCACCGCCGACATTGCCGCTTCCTCGGAATCAAATACGCGGGCCGGCCCGCGCTGGCTCTTGCGCTCAATACCGGTGACCTTGATGACGCAACCCTCTGGCGCGAGCGAGCCTCGCAGGATCACCAATCCACCAGTCTTCTTGATTGGATTGTTCAGAGCACGAATGACTTGCTGTCCGGCGGTTTCTCGCGCTTCGCCGGCTTCCTCGGCAAGCGTGCGGCCAGTCACGGTCCGGGCCGAGCCATCCACGTAACCCCCGTCCACCAGCCGCTTCGCGATTACCCCGATGCCTCCCGCTTTATCGACGTCCACAGCAACAAAACGGCCCGCGGGCTTCAGATCCACCAGCAGCGGAGTCCGCTCGCTCACGGTCTGAAAATCGTCAATGTTCAGCGGGACATCAGCTTCGCGGGCCATCGCCAGCAGATGCAGCACGGCGTTGGTGGACCCGCCGGTTGCAGCGACGGCCGCGATTGCGTTCTCGAAAGATTTGCGAGTCACTACATCGAGCGGCTTCAAATCGTTCTTCACGGCATTCATGATCCACTCGCCGCAACGAAAGCAGACGTCATTCTTGCGGGGATCCACCTGTGGCACGGCGGCCGTTCCCATGGGAGACAGACCGATCAGCTCCATCACCGTCGCCATCGTGTTGGCAGTGAACTGGCCGCCGCAAGCGCCGGCGCCGGGGCACGCGGCATCTTCAATGGCCAGCAGCTCGGCATCGCTGATACGTCCAGCCGCGTTCGCGCCCACGGCTTCGAATACTTCCTGAATCGTGATGTCTTTGCCCTTATAATGGCCCGGAAGGATAGAACCGCCGTACAACACCAGCCCCGGAATGTTCAGCCGCAGCAAGGCCATGGCTGCGCCGGGAATCGTCTTATCGCAGGCGACCAGCGCGACGATACCGTCGAACATATGGCCGCGGGCCACTAGCTCGATTGAGTCCGCGATCACGTCGCGGCTCACCAGGGATGCCTTCATGCCCTCGGTGCCCATCGTAATCCCGTCGCTGATTGCGATGGTGTTGTACTCCATCGGAGTGCCGCCAGCGGCTCGAATGCCCTCGGCCACCTTCACCGCCAGATCGCGCAGCTTGAAGTTGCACGGCATGGTTCCGATCCAGGTGTTGGCGATGCCGATGATGGGCTTTTTGAGGTCCGCATCCGTGAAGCCGATCGCCTTCAACTGCGAGCGCGCCGCCGCGCGGCCGGGCCCTTGGGTAATGGTGTAGCTCTTCAATGGCATTGGATTTCTTATCTTAACCGAGCCGTGCTATTAAGGAGGGGACAAGCTAAAGCATGGCCCACATCTTGTGTATTCACGCGCATCCCGATGACGCGGAGATTCTGGCTGGAGGCACGCTTGCGCTGTTGAGCGAGTTGGGACACTCCATCGCGATTGTAACGATGACTCCAGGCGATTGCGGATCGGCCGATCGCTCGGCCGATGACATCTCGCACATCCGGCGGAGAGAAGCGGCCGATGCGGCGGTGCTGATCGGCGCGGATTACCGGTGTGCCGAATTCCGGGACCTGGCCATTTTCAATACCGACGACGCCAGGCGCCGCGTAACGGAGATAATCCGCCGGGCGCGTCCCGATCTCGTGATCACCGCCGCGCCGGTCGACTATCACTGCGATCACGAGGCGACCAGCGTCCTAGTCCGGGACGCGTGCTTCGCGGCTTCGGCGCCGAACTATCGAACCAGTTCCAGCGATCCGGCGGCGGCATTGAGTGCTATTCCGCATCTGTATTTCGTGGACTCGGTGGCAGGCATCAATCGCTTCGGCTTTGTAACGGAGCCGGAGTTTGTGGTTGACGTCAGCTCTGCTATGGATGTCAAGAAGCGTATGTTGGCGGCCCATGCGAGCCAGCGCGAGTGGCTCCGGCGCCAGCACGGCATCGACGACTACATACCGACGATGGAGAAGTGGACACGCGAGCGCGGCAGCATCGTGGGGGTCGACTACGGCGAAGGTTTCCGCCGCTATGCAGGCCACCCATACCCGCAAACGTCCCTGCTCGAAGAGCTGCTCGGCGGGCGCGTTTTCATTCACACACCGGTCAGCGCTCGATAAGAAATTCACCGGCCCTCGTAAGCAATGAAAGCGTTGCTGGATGCTGAGCCTGCCAGTTGATCGGTTTGCCGGATGGCGGGACGCTGATCGACTGCCGCCATCGCGACATCTCGAAGTTGTACCTTTATTCCGGAATTCGGCATCGGCCCGTCACCATTACGCAGATCTGATGACAAGTGCGGCCGGGACTACCGCCGAGAGCGCCAGGCACTTGCTGGTGATTTGAAGTGCCACAATTTTCATTACTGCTCATTACAGTGCAGAAGTCACGACGCAACGCGATATTAGACTCGATATGGCCCAGCCGCGCGAAGAGTGCGTCAGAATCGTAGGATGCACCCGGTTCATATCAGCGACGTACTGGTCCACTACGAGAGCAGGCTGAGCGAAGTTGAGGCCGGCATGGCACAGGCGCGAATACACCACATGGCGTCCGCGGCTTTCTTCGTTATTGCCGCTGCTTTCTGTGTGGCGCTCGGCTTGTACGCTATTCGCAAACAAATACCTTTCTGGTTACCGTCGCTGCCGATTCCGCTCGCAATTGTTTCGGCACGGCGATATGGACGATTCGGACAAGCTGGATCCCGGTTGTGGCGTCTCAAGCGCTTTTACGATCGAGCCGTTAAGCGAGTAAAGGGCGATTGGCCCGGAACGGGTTTTACTGGTGAGGCCTTTCATGATGCAGCCCACCCATATGCCAACGATCTGAATATTTTCGGGGAGGGCTCTTTATTCGAGCTGCTTTGCATCGCGCGCTCACGGGCCGGGCAACGGACGCTGGCCCAGTTTCTTCTGGAACCTCCGGGCCTGGACGAGACTCTGGCGCGGCAGGAAGCAATCCGTGAGTTGCGTGGGCGGACGGATCTCCGCGAGAAGGCTGCCTTGCTTGGTCCATTTGAGTTTTCGGACTCGAGCTGGGAGACATTAGTGGAGTGGTTGGACTCGCCGGCTCTCACATTTCATGGCGGCGTGCGGCTTATGATTTTCACCACGTCCGTTTTGCTCGCGAGCATCGTTCTTGGCGGGTTGCTCGCGGGCGGGACGCTCGTCTCGTGGATGTCATGGTGCTTGTGGATGGCTCCGTTCGTTGTGTTTCATGCCTTGGCTGGGCTGGGGATGCGAGACCGTGTGAACGCTGCGGCTGGTCTACTGGGTGCGGTGTCGGTTGAGACCCAAGTAGTTCGAGAGGGCTTAGGACTACTGGAAAGCCAGCGATTCCAATGCGCAAAGCTCCGCGAAATTGTGGATAGCGTCCCAAATGGCCGGGCGGCCGTACGGAAGCTGGAGCGTATGCTGTATCTGCTCAATGAGCGAAATAGAGAATGGGCCTACCTGCCGTCGAGAGTACTGATGGTGGGCACTCAGTTGTGCATGGCGATCGAGAACTGGCGGAGGCAATATGGCGCCGCGCTTCGGCTCTGGCTAGACGCGTGGGCGGAATTCGAGGCATTAAACGCGCTGGCGTGCCACGCTCATGAGAACCCGGATCACACGTTTCCGGAGCTTGTGGGGTCTGAAGGGTTTTTTGAAGCCCGGTGCATTGGGCATCCGCTGTTACCGAATCAAAGCTGCGTTCGTAACGATGTGGCATTAAATCGGAGTTCACGTTTCTATGTGATCAGCGGCTCCAATATGTCGGGCAAGAGCACGATTCTCCGGGCCATCGGATTGAATGCGGTGTTAGCCCTCGCAGGGGCTCCCGTCCGAGCCCAAGCTCTTCGCATTTCCCAATTGTCTGTTTGCGCTTCGATCGCTGTGGTCGACTCTCTCTTGAGCGGAAAATCCAAGTTCCTGGCAGAAATAGACCGGTTGCGTCAGGCGATCGAGTTGACCTCTGGTGAGCGCCCCGTTCTTTTTCTTGTAGACGAAATATTAAGCGGTACAAATTCGCCTGACAGACGCGCTGCGGCGGAAGCGGTCGTTAGGACGTTGATAGACCGGGGGGCAATCGGAACGCTATCCACGCACGATTTGTCGCTCAGTGAGATTGCAGATGATGGCACGCTCCGCGGAGCGAACGTCCACATGGGGTCCAGAGGCATGGGTGACCCTATGGATTTCGATTACCTACTCAAGCCCGGAATAACAAGAGAGACGAATGCGCTCGCAATTGCCAGAATGGCCGGTGTTCCAGTTTAATTAGCGTTCCTTTTCGGGCTGCGGCGTGCTACGTTGGCGGCGAGGGCTGGCCCCGTCCATGAGGTCGAGTAAATGGGTCCGATCCTCGGCAACCGCTCAAAGCAAGGGAGAAACGATTTTTGGCTAATCCGTGACCGCCTAGGAAGCACGGTAAGCGATGGCTGGCCACTCGGTACACAAGGCAGGCGATTTGGCTCGCGACGAGCGCCTACTCATTGAGCGTCGGCTTGATCGTGCCGTTTCCAACGACGAACCATCAATGTAAACGCCTTCCGGTATCCTTGTCCGAGCCGTGGCAAGCCTGCTCTGGGAGAGATGACGCGAAGAACTGATCCTTGAGTGGCGAGGTCATTGGAACGCCGCCCCAGGCGAGTCAAACACGATGGCCCAGTGTAGACATTGCGGGACGGAGCTCGCCAGCTCTCCCGAGCGACTGGTCAGCCACGGCCTTGTCTAGAGCCAGGGCGCTACGCAACCTGCCCCTCAACCACCTCACGCACCACGGCCCCGAGCTGCATGAAGGCATCTAACTCGGACGGCTTGCGGAAGTAGCGGGCGATGCCGAGCGCGGCCATCCCCGCCCGGTCCTTTGGCGCATCGGAAGAGGTCACCACAATCACCGGCGTGTGCGCGCACTCCGGGTGCTGGCGAAACTCGCTCAGCACCTGGTACCCGTCTGCCTTCGGCAGGTTCAGATCCAGGAGCAGGACATCCGGGCATGGCGCCTCGCCGGGCTTACCCATGCGCGTAACAAAGTGAAGGGCCTCTTCACCATCTGTGACCACATGCAGCTCATGCGGGATGTGATGCTCTTCCAAGGCTTGCTGTACGAGCAGGATGTCGCCGCGATTGTCCTCAGCCAGCAGGATGTGCAGCATCTCGATTCCCCTCCACACGCGGCAGCGCAAAGTAAAACGTTGCTCCCTGTCCGGGCCTGCCCTCCGCCCACATCCGTCCGCCGTAGCGCTCGATAATGCGCTGACAAATGGCCAGGCCCAGGCCTGTGCCGGGATAGGCATCTTTGTGCAGCCGCTTAAACAGACCGAAGATGCGCCTGGCATACTGCTGGTCAAAACCAATGCCGTTGTCCCGGACAGAGACGATCCACTGCTCGCCGTCGGGCTCGACGGCAATGTGAATCTCGGGGGGCACGTCTTGCCTGCGGTACTTCAGCGCGTTCGAGAGAAGATTCTGGAAGACAAGCGCAAGCTGCGCCGTGTCCCCACGCACCGTGGGCAGCGGCTGCGCGGCGATAACGGCGCCGCTCTCATCGATACGGTTCTTGAACACGGACAGCGCCTCCGCGAGCGACGCGGAGAGATCCGCCGTGCCGGCCGGCAAGTCGTCCTTGTGCACCGTGCGCGAAAACGTCAGGAGATCGCGGATGAGCCCCTCCATGCGGTTAACGCCATGCCGGACAAACCCGGCATACTCGTTGAGATTGGCATCGTCTCCACCCAAGCGCCTGAGCAGGAGCTGGGTGTAGATGTTGACCATGCGCAAGGGCTCCTGCAGGTCGTGGCTCGCCACGTAGGCGAACTCCTCCAGCTCGCGGTTCACCCGCTCCAGCTCCTGCCTGGCCCGTACATGAGATGTCATATCTACAGCGACAGCAACAACCGCCGACACCGTTCCGTCCTGCTCCCGTAACGGGTGATAAACGAAGTTAAACCAGTAGTCCTCAATAGCACCGTCTTCATCCCGGTCGAGCGGGACCCTGAACTCGTTTGCGGCAAACGCCACCCCAGTTTCGAGCACTTCATGAAGGATTCCGAGGATTTCGTCGTTCACTTCCGGAATCGCTTCCAGCAAGGGCCTGGCGAGGAGAGCCCGGCCGGGGAACAGCCGCTGGTAATGAGGATTTACCAATTCGAAAACCAGTTCACGCCCTCTAAGAACACAGATGGCTACCGGTGCCTGAGCAAACACCTGCTGTAGCTTCGCTTTACTCAGAGCAAGGGCATGCTCCATGCGCTCGCGTTCCGTGATGTCGCGCGTGGAACCGGCAACCGCTTCCACCCGGCCGTCTCCGGCAAACACCGGCAAGAAAATGTACTCGTAGTGGCCGGTCTCCCCCGAGGGCCCGGTAAAAGGGGTGTGGTCCCGCAGGGGTCTCTTGATGTCAATGACCTGTTGTATCTGGCGCTGGAGGCGCTCGGCGAGCTCCGGCGGGTAACCCAGGTCAAAGAAGTTTTTGCCTAGTGCCCCATCGAGCGGCTTTTGCCAGAGAGAGAGCAGTGCGCGGTTGACATAGGTGAAGCGGCCCTCGAGGTTGAAAATGTAGGTGAAGTCCGGCGTGTGGGAAAGGGCGGTATCAAAGGTGTGCCACTGCTGCTGCAGGTGCGCATCCGACTGCGCCCGCTCATGGATTCCCAGCAGCGGTAGGCGACGAGTTGCACCAGATCCACTTCCTCTGGCCGCCACCGCCGCGGGGTCCGCTGATGCGCGGCCAGGGCTGCCACGAGTCGTCCGGTTTTGTAGAGCGGCACCCCTAGATCGGCACAGATATCAAATTGGCGGTAAGTGGCCCGGACGTCAGCGGTGCGCGGGTCGCTCTCGATGTCCTCCACGACGTACGGCAGATTGGCCCGGAGCGACTGCGCGGCTTCCATGCCGAACAGGCTGAGCGTGTAGCGGCCCACCATGCTCGGCACTCCGGGCCGGGTGTAGTCCCCCGCGATGTGGAACGTTTCCTGGTCCGCTTCGAAACGACAGTAGGCGACCCTGTCCACCTGAAGGTGCTCGCCCAGCAGCCGGGCCGCCGTTTGCGTAATCTCGTGCGGGTCGGTCAATGGGCGTACGGCGTCATCCAGTTGCACCAAAAAGGCGTCGCGCCGCTCGGCGTGTTTGCGCTCCGTCAGATCCAGGACAAAGGCCGCCACCTCCGTCTGGCCGTTTGCCGATTCCAGGAGAGACGCGCCCACCAGAATGGGCACTCGCCTGCCGTTTTTGGCGATGTACACTTTTTCGTACGGAGGACACCGGCCGGTAGCGGTGAGCTGCCGCACCGCTTTGGCATCCAAGGCGGCGAACTCGGGTGGAGTGATCTGGTCCCAGCGCACGAGCCCCACCGCGACCTCTTCCTCGGTGTAGCCGAGAAGCTCTCGCACGGCGGGGTTGACGTAAGAGAGGCGGCCTTCGAGGTCGCCGATCACGAGCCCCAGCGTGCTTGCCCCGGCCAACTGCTGAAAGCGCGTGTTGCTGGTGCGCAGTTCCCGCACCGCCAGATGCTCCCGCTGTTCCGCGCGTATCTTGTCCGTCACATCCTCCGCCGAGTGGAGCAGGTACTGAACACGGCCGTCCGCGCCTAGAACGGGCGTGTTGTTCTGTATCCAATAACGCTTCTCGAATCCGCCGCCCTCGGCTACGGGCAGCTCGACGTCGAATCGATAGCTGGGTAGCTTGTCCGGCGCGCGCGTCGCGATGGCACGCCGGAACGAGGCGCGCACATTCCGGACGCCGCTGGACGTCGAATTGTAGGGGTTGTCCGGGAAGACCTCGAACACTCCCCGGCCAAGCAGGTCCTCCCGCCGGACTCCGCTGACCCGGACGTAAGCATCGCTCGCTGCCACTATGGTGAACACCGGGTCATCGGGCAAAACCAATAAAAAGGGACTGGGAGCGGACTCGAAGACAGCGCGGAAATCCGGCACAGGCAACGCTGCGCTCTGTTTCCTTTCAGGCTGTAGGGCCGGGTCCATGTCTGCGCACTATGTTTGCACAGGTAAATCCGATCACGGGAACTGCTCTACTAGCAGCACTGGGAGTTCAGCTACTGAAAATGTTTTGCGAGGACGATCAGGCCGATCACCGGGAGCGCGATGCTTGCCATCACTACGATTACGGTGATGATCAAGAATATCCAATCGTGAGCCCGTTGGCGCGCTGGCTGCGACAGGTGACTCTTTAAGAGCCGGTAGTTGCGGCGATTGGCTTTGAAGGCCACATCGAACAGATCGCCGATTAACGGAACTGAACCGGCCACCGCTTCTATGCCGACGTTCACGAGCATCCGGGCGATCGCCACGCGCGGAATGCCGAGTTGGATTGCGCGGACCACGATATACAGTGAGATTAACGCGTCGATGACATCGCCGATGCCTGGAATCAACCCGATGATTCCGGCGAGGCCGAAGCGGAAACCGCCTGGGAGCGCGAAGGCATAATCGAACCAGCGTGCCACGGCCTCTACATCCGCAATCCGCGGATCGACGACCTCGGGCGTGAGCGCGTCAGCCCGGTGTCTGGGAACTGCGTAGGGGGTGACTTCGTTTGGCACGAGACCCTACTGCATCGGCCTGTCCGGATGCAGATACCCCGCCAGGAACTTGTACACCTCCCGGCGTGACTCCTTCGCCAGCTTGGTATCGGTCCGGTTGAAATGATGGCCGCCCGGGGCGTCCTGGTAGACCTTGTACTCGAACTTCTTGCCTTCCGCTTTCAGCGCCTCGATCAGATGCTCTACTTCCAACACGTTTACGTCCTCATCGTTGGTGTTGGTATGAATCAGCAACGGGGTCTGCAGATCCTTGACATGCGATACCGGGGAACGGCGCCGGTATTCCTTGATGTCTTCGCGAACCGTCTTGCCGATGTGATAGGGGGCCGAATACAGCGTCCGGTATCCCTCGGACTCATAGCCCATCCGGGCCACCAAATCGCTGACCGGCACGCCGGCGTAGGCTACCGCATACGTCTGTGGATGCTGGAAAATGTTCATCAAGGTAATCAACCCGCCGTGGCTCCACCCGATGATGCCCACCCGCTTGGGATCGAAAAAATCGTAGTTGCCGAGCATCCAAGTAAGGCCTTGATAGACGTCGTCCACCTCGCGCCCGCCGTAATCGATCTGTTCATAGAATGACCTTCCATAGCCGGTGCTGCCGCGGTAATCGGTAGAGATCACCGAGTAACCCTGCTGCACCAATTCGCGAATGACATGCGCCGCTTCCGTTTCAAAACTGGCGTGCACGCCGCCGTGGACGTACACAATGAGCGGCTGCTTTTTGGACCGGTCGGCATTCTTCGGAATGAACGTATACGCGTGAATGATCAGAGGATTGGTGGCGCCCGGAGCATTCGGATTTCGGGCGTGATGGGGCGGAAGGCTGGTGTACTCCACCTTGTCCACCTCCGCGATATCGCCCAGCTTGGCGTGCCACATCAAGTCGTCCACCGCTTTCAGGACCTGGTCCAAGCGGCTGTCGCCCCCCGCCGGCGCGGGAGCCGCGGCCGCGGCCCGTGGCGCGGCCGGTGCGGCTGTGGGTGTGGGCGCGCCCTCCTGCGCGGACAACACCATCACGCCAACTGCGAAAAACGCGAATGTTCTTGTCATTCTTATCATTCCTATCATTCTCACTATTAAAAGATCCGTTCCTGTTTCTTGAGTGTTCCAAATGTTCCGATGTTCGAAACCGCGAAAGCTACCCGGTACTGCGTTTCATCGCGAGAGCCGATATTGAAGCGCCGGTATTCGAAGCTGATACCGCAACAGTCGGTATTGTAGGTCGCCTCCGCCGTCGAATACTGAACTAACCCTTTCTTGAAATCGTAAGACGAGCCTACCGCGCCATTCCACCCTCTGCGATTCTGGTTTCCGTAAACCACCAACGCGCGAAACTGGTTTGAATCAGGCGCCAGGATCGGGTTTTCCCGCACCTGAAAATCTCCCAAAGAAAGGAGGTAGTTCGAAAAGCGGGCATCCACCGAAAAGCCGCTGTTCACGAAGTGTCCCTGCAACGGGTCGTAGTCCGCACGCCACTCCGCGCCGATCCGCTGCTGCACACGCAAGACAGAGACGATCGGCGAGTAGTTTCGGGGCCCGTCGAGAAACGCAAATCCGGTCAGCTCCGCCGAGCTCTCAATCACATTACGCTGGCCCGCCACCACCGCGCCTCCAAAGGTTGGATCGAAGTACCGGGCCTGCGACACTTCCCAGCTCAGCACCTCGTTAACATTACCGTTTTTGTCTTTCACATACAGGCGGTTCGCTATCGACAGCCGCACCTCATTGGTGTTCGAAAGCAGATCGGTTTGATCGAATCGCAAGATGCGGCTAAAATCGGTCACTCCGTTGACGAAATGGTATTCAGCCCGCGGCTCGATCACGTGCTTCGCCTTGGCTCCCAGCCAAGCCGGAGCTTGGTAGACGCGCGCCAGCGAGGGCAGGATCAGATCGACCGTAATCTCGCGGGCGCTGCGCAGGAAATCTTTTCCCGTTACGGTGGCACCCTCGCCCGTTACGGTGGTGCCCTGGAATGACGAACTGTACTGCGTTTCCCGGATCGCGAAGCTGGGGATCAGGCTGAAGTCTTTCCAACGCAGCGCCGAAGTGATTCGGGGATAAAGGTCCACACGATCCGCAAATTGGCGGGTCTGGAAATCGGGCTCCGTCCGATGGAGCAATCCCGCGCTCGATTCCAGCGAGAACCACACGGGCAGGCCTGTAGCCACCTGACGCTCACGACTTAGGAAATCCAATTCCGGAAGCTTTCGGATGATGATCTTGTCGTCGGGCGCAACACTCTGAAACTGCTCCTCGCGTTCCGCCACCACGTTCAGAGCGAAGGTCGACCAGTGCTTGGTCAAGTATCCGACGGAACGCGATTCCGAAAAGATCGCTTCGTGAAAACTTTCGGTAAACGATTGGCGAAACAGGAACGAGCTGAGGTAGTTCAGTTGTCCGCGCGCTTCAAACCCAAAAGGCAACTCGGACCTGCCTTGCACGTCGAGCAGATAGCCGCCTTGCTTCTGAATTGAATCGCCGACTTTGATGCCCCGGTCGTTCACGGCGTAGAGGCTGACGTTAAACTCGGTGCCGGGCCGCACCTTCCCCCGGAAGTCCATCAGATGGGCTACTCCGCGCTCGGTAAAATACTGCGCCCGGTACATGGCATCATAGCTGCGGTTAATCGCCCAATAGTAACCGCCCCCCAACATGAATCCGCGCAGTGAGCTGTGCCCGATGTTGGGCGTGAGAAACCCGCTCTTGCGAGGCGATTTCTTCAGCGACTTGTAGAGCGCCGGCGCGTAGAAGATGGGGATGCTACGAATGCGGAACGTGGCGTGATACGCAATGGCGCGGTCATTGGGGATCAAATCGAACGTGGGGCCACTCAAAGTCCACCACGGACGGGGGACTTTACAGTCGGTGATGAACCCACTGTGCAGAATATATTTGTCATGGATGCGCTCGGCCCATTTGCCTTGAAAATAGAAAGGATTGCTGGTGGTCAAAATTCCCGGCCGGGTTTCGATCTTCGCGGGAGAGGTGCCGCGCACATCGTAGAATACGCCCGTCTCCTCGTCGATGTTGTATTTGGCATGATCGCACTGGATCCTATCGCCTTTGAAGAAGTGCTCGAAACGGACGTTTCCCCGGGCCTCGGCCACGCCGGTATCGGCATCATAGTCCACTTCATCAGCCTGTAACCGCATTTCCGTGGTCTCCAGTCTGACGTTTCCGCGAAGGTGCCGCACCGGTCCAACTGCGTCTTGCGTGTTCGCGTCCACATCCACGATGTTGGGCTCCGGAGCGTTCGGACGGGTGCGGCGGATGGGCTGATTTGGATTGATGATGTTGGCAACCTGGGCTCGGCCGTCCTTTGCCAGGGAGAAGAAGAGCGCGAGGGCGGCACAGAATAATAGATATGAAGAAAGCTCGTGACATTTTTGTCCATTTATGTTACGAACAATACTGAGGGCTTTTCTCTTCACTGACGTGGGAAACCTGAGAGAGGGGCTCAACCGAAACCGTAACATGGAATCGCAGCGGCTGCAACAAATCGGCGGCTGAGAGGGATAAAGCCTAATGAAGTGCCCATACTGTAGTGCGTCGAACGCCGAGGACGATCATCGCTGTAGCAGGTGCGGTCGGCGTGTTGGAAGCGGCACCCGGAGTAACCCAGGGAGCCACGCCGCCCAGTACCAGCATTCGGCGGCAGCGCCGGCGGTGGAGTTTGGGCCTGAGCCTGCGCAAGACGAGGTGCCACCTGTGGCTGAGGCGCTATCCCGCCGGCCGGTGTATCAGCCATCTCTGTTCACAACCAGCCGGGTAGTCGCGTTCGAATCGTTCGCGCCCGAATCCGTGGAAGCGCCCGTGAAAATGCCTTTGCGCTCGCGGCAGAAGGCTCGCAAGATTCCGCCAGGGCAGCAGAGTTTCGGGTTCGAGCCGGAATCCAAACAGTATCCAACTCGTTATCAGAGTCCCGAGCAACCCATGGAGCCGATGATCGGATGCGATGCGCCTGTGGCCGTCACAACCGACCGAATGGTGGCCGCCGCGCTAGACATCAGTATGGTGATCATCGGTGTCGCGATGTTTTTGCTGGTCTTTCGCTTAGCAGGCGGCACGATCGTTCTGAACAAGTACACGGCGCCCTGGATGTTGGGGATTGCCTGCATATTATTTCTGCTATATAAGACGATCTGGTGCTTTGCCGACGGGGACACGGCCGGAATGCGTTGGGCGGGGTTACGCCTGGTTGACTTTGACGGCAAACCGCCCGAGCGGGAGCAGCGGCTGTACCGAATGGCAGCAGGCTTCCTAAGCCTACTCGCGGCCGGGCTGGGACTGCTGTGGGCCCTGGTGGACGAAGAATCGCTCACCTGGCACGATCATATTTCAAAGACCTTCCCGACACCTTTTTAGTGGACAACCGCCAGGCAGGCGAAACCGCCCTTGATCAGCGGCTTACGTTCGGTTTGCCAGCGTGGAGCAGGTCCCCGACCTGCTCGCCAAAGGCGGTGTTTTAGGGATTCGCCACTGGAACCCGAGCCGGTCGGAGACCTGCTCCACTAAGGAATTGTGTATAAATAACTGCTTCAAGTAACCCTGATTGGTGGTAGCGTTAAAGAGTGATTGGTTCGGTTAGTTCTGAGCGTGGTATTCAGCAGCGCTATGAGGGACTGTCACCGGTTCTGAATGAACGGGAACTACGTCGGTCGCCGCGACTGAAGCGCGGACATACGGTCGGGGTGGAGTTAGTGTGGTTTCGCGGATCACGGGTATCGCTGGCAGCACGATCAGTCGGGGGATCAGGGAGATCGCGGAGAGACGACAATTGGAAGCCGGGCGGGTCCGCAAACGTGGCGGCGGACGGAAGGCGAAGA
>JBPCOQ010000047.1:0-41455 GCA_051000095.1 Bryobacteraceae bacterium
CATGACCTACTTACGTCGGTCTGTCAATAGAAAACCGTTACAGACCGACTCCTTAAGAGGACCCCGTTCGCTGGCGGATCTCAGTTCGGATAAAACAATTCGATGGAGAAATGTAGAAACTCCAGACACAGGCATTCTTGCCTGTGTTGCACTTAGACAAATCCCGGATGTTTTCAATCCAGTCCTTGCCTGGCTGCCGGGCAGAAAAACACTCTTGTGGACTCTTGTGCTTCAACCCTGGTGAGAAATGCAGGCTAAGCTGAAGTGAACCAATGTCGACCACTGCCCCACCGCCAGCGGCCGGCTTTCACAATCTCACGCGCCAGCAGTTAATCGGAACGCTGGCCGGACTGATGTTGACGCTTCTGCTGGCGGCGCTTGACCAGACCATTGTCGGGACTGCCATGCCGCGCATCATCGCCCAACTCAATGGGTTCGATCGATACCCGTGGGTTACGACGGCATACCTGCTGACCTCCACCATTTCCGTGCCGATATTCGCCAAGCTCTCCGACATTTATGGACGGAAATGGTTCTTTCTGTCCGGGTCTATCCTGTTTGTGTTGGCTTCCGCCTTATGCGGCGCCTCCGGGGAAATCACCTGGATTCCGGGCGACGGCATGGCGCAGCTCATCGCTTTTCGGGGAGTGCAAGGCATCGGCGCGGGCATCATCGTCGGCCTGCTGTTCACGATCGTCGGCGACATCTTCGCTCCCGCGGAGCGCGCCCGTTATCAAGGCCTGTTCGCCGCAGTATGGGGGATGGCTTCCATTTTCGGCCCAACCCTGGGTGGTTGGATCACTGACCAATACTCCTGGCGCTGGACCTTTTATGTCAATCTGCCCGTGGGTGCGCTCGCGGTGGCGGCTATTTTCTTCGCGTTCCCGTATTTCCGTCCACAGGGTGTCGAACGCAAGATCGATTGGCTGGGAGTTGTGTCGCTGATCGCTTGCCTGGTTCCTTTGCTGCTGGCTCTAACGTGGGTGACGGATTACGGGTGGGCTTCGTCGCGCGTTCTGGGACTGCTTGCCTTTTCGGCTGCGATGCTGGCAGCCTTTCTGTTCGCAGAAAATCGCGCGTCTGAGCCGCTGTTGCCTCTCTGGTTATTCCGCGACTCGATCATCGCGGTCTCATCGATTGCGATCTTCATCCTCGGGATCGGAATGTTCGGCGTCATTCTATACGTTCCATTGTTTATGCAGGGCGTGCTGGGCGTGTCGGCTACTCATTCAGGCTCACTGCTGACGCCGCTCCTCATCGCTGCGGTAATCAGCAGCGTTGCCGCCGGACAGATCATCGGCAAGACCGGCCGTTACCGCTCGCTTGCGATCGCCGGAGCCGTGCTTGCGGCCATCGGGATGTTTCTGATGGCGGCCATGAACGGAAAGACGACGGAGTGGGACGTGATCCGGAACATGATCGTCGCGGGCGTGGGCATCGGAATCATGCAGCCCATCTACACGTTGGTGGTGCAAAACGTCGCTCCGCCCGGACACATGGGCGCCGCGACGGCGTCCACGCAATTCTTCCGGTCCATCGGCAGCACGGTCGGCGTGGCGCTGTTTGGATCGGTTTTGCTCAGCTTGTATCACAGCCATTTTCAGGCGGCGATCCCTCCGGGGACGCCCGCGCGCGCGTTGGTTCCCTTCAATAATCCGCTGCAACTGGTCCAGATCCGACCGAGGCTCGAAGCCGCGTTTGGGATGTATCCGCGAGGGACCGAGCTTCTGCACGCGCTATTGAACAACGTGCGCGATGCGCTGATCAAAGGGCTGCACTCGATATTCCTGGTGGGCGCGCTGCTGATGACGGTGTCCGTGGTAGTGAATCTCTTTCTGAGGGAGGTGCCGCTGAAGAAGCGGGTGCCAGGCCAGGCGCCGGTGGAGTGAAGATGACTAATCTCGACGCGATTGGAACACGCCGACGGCTTGCCTGTCGCCTTCAATTTCCGGGCCACTTCACGATATCCGAAGCCCGCAAGCCTACCCACTTAATTAAGCTGCAACCACAATCGTAAAATCACTGACCTCCGCGCTGGGCAAGGATGGACTGCCGCCTCGTTCCCGGCGGGCTTCGATCAATCGGCGGGCGACATCTCGAGCGATCTCCAGCGCCTCTGCCGCGGTTCGACCTTGTGCAACCAGGCCAGGAAGATCCTCCGAGTCGCGAGATAAAGAGCTTCAGGCAATGCTTCGATATGTATCCCGACGGCCAATTCCATAGGATTATAGTATCAATCGACTAAGGTGGCCCAAGATATAATATTGCTAGGCCCTCCCCCCAAAGAACACGATCCAAATGAACCTGTCATCAAGACTGGCTGGCGATTTCGCTGCTGGGGTCCGCAAGAAAGGCCAGCAATACTACTGGCAGCGCCGGGTTCGCATCGAGCAGGGATCTCATTCCCAGGTCCAAGCCCGCGTTCAAGGGTCGCGCACTTATGATGTTGGGCTCCGTTGGGAGGAAAGTGTGCTCTTCGCATCGTGCGATTGCGGATATTTCGATTCTGAGGGCGCATGCCAACATTTGTGGGCTACCATTCTTGCCACGGAAGCCCGGGGCTATCTTTCCGCGGCCGCCAACGATCGCGACCTCCTTCTCGACTGCGATGAATACATTGCCACGGAGCACCCGTCTGCTTGGGCCCAGAATCCCCCCCCGCCGCCCCAGCCCGCGTGGCTGAAGCACGTTACCGAGATTACCAGCCGGACCCGATCCGCGTCCGCTGAAGCATTCCCGTCCAAGCGGCAGATCCTATATATCGTCGACGTTGCCAGCAGTGTGTCGGCGGGCCACCTGGTACTTTCGCTCGCGTCGCGCGACCGTAAAGCCGACGGCAGTTGGACCCGCTCCAGCGCGCTAAACATCAAGCGCACCCAGATTCCACTCCTGCCAGTGCCGGAGGATCGCGAGATTCTTTCAACTTTGGCTGGATGCAAGCAATACTACGGCTACGGCTACATGGAATCGTACGAGATGCTACCCGCGTCTTGCTCGGTGATGCACCCCTTGGCTGAAATCATCATGCCGATCGCGATCCGTACCGGACGCTGTTATTTGCGAAAGACCAACACTTCGGACGATCTGACTCTGCTTGCGTGGGACGACGGCGATCCCTGGAAATTCGGGCTCGAAATGTGCCGGGGTGGTAAAGAAGCCTGGACCGTCGCTGGCGTCTTATCGCGGGGGGAGGAGCGTATGAATTTGACCGCCGCGGCGCTGGTCACGAATGGAGGGCTGGTGTTCACGCCAGATCGCGTGGCGCCGCTGGCCGAAGATGCCGCATTCGATTGGATCGCCAATTTCAGCAAATTGGGCAGCATCCAGGCTCCGGAAGAGGACCGCGATGAGTTGTTGGGGACACTGCTCTGTGCGCCCGGAGCGCCGCCGTTGGAAGTACCCGAGGAGTTGCGGTATGAGCAGGTGATTTCCCAGCCACGGCCTCGCCTGCACATCGTCGCGGCGCGTCCCGCCGAGGTTGGGACGGGGCGTCTCAGAGCGGAATTGTCGTTCGATTACGACGGCTTGTTTGTACCGGCGCGGGAGCCTGCGAGCGGCTTCTTCCAAGCGGAGACCCGCCGATTCCTGCGGCGCGATTCTAAAGCCGAGGAGGGTGCCGCGGCGCTTCTCCGCGAGCTTGGCCTCAAATTCCAAAGCGCAGGTTATTCGCGTGAAGCCGCGTGGGAACTAGCTCCCCAGAAACTACCCCGCGCCGCGCGGGCTCTGGTTGAGGCGGGCTGGCACATTGAAGCCGATGGGAAAATTTTCCGGCGCTCGGGCGAGTTCCGAATCGAAGTGTCTTCCGGAATCGACTGGTTCGAGCTGCACGGCGATGTCGAATACGGAGAGACAAAGGCGAACCTCCCCGCTTTGCTCGAAGCGGTACGCCGCGGCGAGAACATCGTTCGGCTTGACGACGGAACCTACGGACTGCTCCCGGAAGAATGGCTGCGGCGGGTCGGTATGTTGGCCGGACTCGGGACCCCGGAAAACAATCACATCCGTTTCCGCCGCAGCCAGGCCGGACTGCTCGATGCGCTGCTGGCCGCCCAGCCCGAGGCTCATTGCGACGAGACCTTCACGCGCGTCCGCGAGGAGTTGCGCCTTTTTCAAGGCGTTGCCGCCGCGGAGCAGCCGTCCGGCTTCGTAGGGCAGTTGCGGGATTATCAACGCGAGGGGTTGGGCTGGATGTACTTCCTCCGCCAGTTCTCGTTCGGCGGCTGCCTCGCTGACGATATGGGGGTGGGCAAGACGGCCCAAGTACTGGCTCTGCTCGAAAAGCGCCGCGAATCGCGAGCTTCCGGTGAAACAGCCGGCCCATCGCTGGTGGTGGTGCCCCGGTCGCTCGTTTTCAACTGGAAGCAGGAGGCGGAGCGATTCACTCCGCAATTGCGCGTGCTCGACTATACCGGGCTCGCGCGGAATGGCAACGACTTCACCGGTTATGACGTGATTCTCGCCACCTACGGAACGTTGCGCCGTGACATCTTGCACCTGAAAGATGTCGAATTCGATTATGTTGTGCTCGATGAGGCCCAGGCCATTAAGAACGCTGGCACGGAATCCGCCAAGGCCGCGCGCCTGCTGCGCGGAGGACATCGCCTGGCGCTCAGCGGGACACCAGTCGAAAACCACCTCGGCGAGCTTTGGTCCTTGTTCGAGTTTCTCAACCCAGGCATGCTGGGCTCGGCCAGTGTGTTTAAGCTGACCGGCCCGGCCGCGCGCAATCCCGACGAGGAGACCCGCCGTTTACTGGCCCACGCCCTGCGCCCGTTTATCCTGCGGCGCACTAAGGATCAGGTGGCGCGCGAGCTTCCGTCCCGGACCGAGCAGACCGTCTACTGCGAAATGGAGCCAGCCCAACGGAAGCTCTACAACGAACTGCGCGAGCATTACCGTAGCGCGCTGCTCAAACGGATCGAGACGGAAGGCCTCGCGAAGTCCAAGATTCAAGTGCTGGAGGCGCTCCTGCGGCTTCGCCAGGCGGCCTGTCATCCCGGCCTGATCGACAAGAAGCGCTCCGGCGATCCCAGCGCCAAGCTGGAGGTGCTGCTGGAGCAACTTCGCGAAGTGCTCGACGAGCGGCACAAGGCGCTGGTGTTTTCGCAATTCACCAGCCTGCTTAAAATTGTTCGCGATCGTCTCGACAGCCGTGGCGTGGTCTATGAGTATCTCGATGGCGCCACGCGAGACCGTCAAGCCAGGGTGGAGCGCTTCCAGAACGATCCGGACTGCCGGCTGTTTTTGATCAGCCTGAAAGCCGGCGGTCTGGGCTTGAACCTCACGGCCGCCGAGTACGTGTTTCTTCTTGACCCCTGGTGGAATCCCGCCGTCGAGGCGCAGGCCGTGGATCGGGCGCATCGTATCGGGCAAACCCGCCAGGTGTTCGCGTACCGTCTGATCGCGCGCGATACGGTCGAAGAGAAGGTTCTCGAGTTGCAGAGAAGCAAGCGCGATCTCGCGGCGTCCATCATCAGCCAGGACAACAGCGTAATCCGCAACCTGCGCCGTGAAGACCTGGAGCTCCTGCTGTCGTAGCCGAACATGCCCGTTGTCATCTCAATGCTCCGGGCCGTCAACGTGGGTGGTCACAATAAAATCAAAATGGATGCGCTGCGGGCCTTGTACGAGGCCATTGGATTGCGAAACCCACAGACTTACGTGCAAAGCGGCAACGTTGTTTTCAGCACAGAAGACACGGACCTGGCTCAACTCGCCACGCTGATCGAGAACGCCATCGAGCGGAGCTTCGGCTTTCGCCCTGCGGTGATCGTTCGCACTCTTTCCGAGCTGAGAGATGTGGTTGCGAGGAATCCGTTCGCTACGCGGGATGGCATCGATCCGCGCAAACTCCTCATCACTTTCCTGCCGATCAATCCCGGTCCGGAAGCGCGCGACAAGGTCCTCAGAATCAACACAGATCCGGAGGAGTTACGGATCAATGGCCGCGAACTCTACATCTATTTACCGAATGGCATGGGACGCTCCAAGCTTTCGTTCGCTGTGATCGATAAGGCGCTGAAGACATCCGGTACGGGCAGAAATTGGAACAGCGTGACGAAGTTGCTCGAGATTGCGGAGAGGCTCGCTTCGGCGGAATCGCCCCGGCCGCCGGTCAGTCCCGCTGGCTAGCGTCTGGATGCGTCAGGTGTATACACTCCGCGAGCCGATCCGCATCTCGATTCCGATCATCGCCAGCACGCAAATCAGCGGCACGGCCAGTCCCGCCCGCAACCCTCCGAGCTCGGTCGATGCGACGCCCACGATCCATGGAATCGCCGCTCCGCCCAGCGATGCCGCGCCGAAGACGATGCCGGTCGCGCGGGCCGTCACTGCGCCGGCGCGCGCGGTGAACATCGCAAGCACCGTCGGAAACACCGCCGCCAGTCCCGCTCCGGCGAGCAGCGCTCCTCCCGCCAGCATTGCCAAATTCACCGCCCCCAGCAGCAGCGCCATCGCCGCCGAGCTCACGCACAGCCCCACCACGATCAACCTGTGAGCGCTGAGCCGGCGCAGCGCAATCGGGGCGAATAGCCTTCCGACGAGAATCGCACCCCAGAACGTTGCCTGCGCCGCCGCCCGGTACATTTCGCTCAGACCGCGCGCCCGCATCGCATAGGACGGCAGCCAGCCGGCAATCGAGTTCTCAACCCCAACATACAGAAATAGCATCACGGCTGTCAGCCACACCAAAGCCTCGGCGCTCCTATCGTGGGGATCATCCGCCGGGCTGCGCTCGTGCGTCTGATCCGGAGAAATTCCCAGGATCAGCGCCGTGGCAGCCAGCAGCGCGGCCAGCCCCGCCAGAAACCCAATGGGCGCGCCTCCGGCAGTAAGCAGCGCGATCAGAGGCGGCGCGGCCACCGCGCCGATGCACCACACAAAATTGAGAATATTCAGCGCGGGCGCGCGCCGCCCAGGATTCCATGCGGACACCAGCAGGTTGGCGGAGGGAACCACCAGGCCGATGCCAGCGCCGTAGCAGGCTACCGCCCCTAGCGCCACGATCCGATCCGGCGCGCCAAGTCCGGCGGAGCCACCCGCCATAAGCGCGAATCCGAGCGCCATAGCGCGCCGCCAGCCAAGCCAGGCACCCATTCGCCCCGAGACCAGCGATCCCGCCAGCGCTGCTAGAAACTGCGCCGCGAAGAACTGTCCCGCCTGCGCGTCATTCAGCGACCATTGCGCCGAAATGCCCGGCAGAATCGGTCCGAGCATCGTCGTCGCCACGCCGGTCAGGAGAAACCCGCCGTGTACGGTGGCCCGTTCGAGTCTCAAGCGATTCCGTTTCGATGCGCTCGAGCGGAGGACTCACGCACTATCAGTTCGGGCTCTACTTCGAGGAACTCCGGATACTCCGCGCCCGGTGTGTTCCCGATGCGTTTCAGCAGCGTCTCGGCCGCCAGCTTGCCCATCTGCCATAGGGGTTGCCGGATGGTCGTCAACGCCGGAATATGGAACGCCGCCCCGTAGACGTCATCGAAGCCCATAACTGAAACGTCCTCCGGTATCCGGAGCCCGGATTCGCGGAACGCGCGAATTGCGCCAATGGCCGAAATGTCGTTGAACGCGAACAGCGCCGTGAACGGCTCTCCTCCGGCAAGGATGCGCTTCGCCGCCATGTAGCCGACTTCGGGCGATGGCTTCTCGCCGTCCATTTGCGTCACGAGCGCTGGCCGCACCGCCACGCCCATCTGTGTGGCGACGGTGCGAATGGCCTCCCATCGCACTTCCGTGTCGGAGCTGAACGATTGACCGCGGAAGAAGGCGATCTTCTTGTGTCCTAGCTCCGTTAAGTGCCGCAACCCGAGCTCGGCCGCTCGCTCATGATTCAGCACGATGTTGGTCACGCCCGGCACTCTGCGATGGCCCGATACGGAAACCACCGGCAGCGGCAACTGCTGCTCGAAGGGTGTGTCCACCGCGATTAGACCCTCCACTTGCCGCTCGTACAACAGCCTCGGGTATTGGTCGATGAGCTTGGCCTGATGGTGGTGGCTGGTCACCAGGTACATATATCCTTCTACCATCAGGAAGTCTTCCACACCCGCCAGCACCAACGCGGAATATCCCTCGCTCCACTCGGGCGCGATCACGCCAATGGTATAGGTCCGGCGCGAGCGCAGCGAGCGCGCCAGGAAATTCGGACGATAGTTGGATTTCTTCGCGGCGGCGAAAATCCGGTCTTTCGTGTCCTGCGGAATCGAGCCGGCCGCGGACGACCGGTTGAGTACCAGCGACAACGTCGTGGGCGAAAGACCCAGATTCTTCGCCAGTTCCCGCAAACTAACCTGTCGCGGAGCTCCGCGCTTTTCGTCTGCCTCCTTTTTGAGCGGCACGTCGTCAATTTCTCACAATGCGCGCTCCGGTAGCAAGAAATTTATTTCCGGGCGGGGCTTGACAAGCAGTCTCTTTCGGCATATGCTTCCCAATAAGTAAATCGATTTAGTACTTGCCTCGGCGGCTCCGGGTACTTGGGACTGCCGAGTCTTTAAGGGGTGAATTATGTCCATGAAGACGCTGGTTCGCGGGCTCGAGGCCGGGTTCGCCTGTATCCTCCTTTTCGCGTGGTGCTCCTTCACCGCACACGCGCAATTCCGGGCCGGCCTGCAAGGCGTCGTGACCGATGCCAACGGAGCCGTGGTACCCGAGGCCAAAGTCACCCTGACCAGTCAGGAAACCTCCGTTGCCCGTACGGTCAAGACATCCGGTGAAGGCGTTTTTACGATTCCGAATCTCGGTCCAGGGAAGTACGCGCTCTTGGTCGAGGCACCCGGGTTCTCGAAAAAGACCTTGACCGACCTTCAGGTCGCCGCCGAACAGAACCAATCCGTGAACGTGCAATTGGAAGTTGGCCAAATCACCGATTCCGTCACGGTCGACGCTGGGGCGGCGCAGGCGGTTGACACCCAAACGGCGCAGATCGGGGGTACCATCACCAACAAAGAGATCCAGAATCTGCCCTCATTGGGCCGCGACCCCTACCAGTTGTTGCGGCTCGCGCCGGGGGTCTTCGGTGACGGCGCGCACAGCGGCAGTGGTGGCGGATCGAGTATTCCCGGCACCAATATTGGCGGGTCCGGCTCCACCAGCAGCATCTTCTCGGTGGAGAACGGAGTTCAGATCACGGCCAATGGCACGCGCCAGAACTCGAACAATTTCCAGGTGGATGGCGTGTCCGTGAATAGTACGGCATGGGGCGGGGCGGCCGTCATTACCCCCAACGAGGAATCGGTCAAGGAGGTCAGGGTTATCTCCAATAACTACAGCGCCGAGAACGGCCGCACCAGCGGAGCGCAAGTTGAGGTGGTTTCGCAGAACGGGACCAACGACCTGCATGGCAGCGCTTTTTTCAAGTGGCACCGGCCCGGCCTCGATGCCTATCAGCGCTTCAACGGCCCCAGCCCGGTCCAGCGCGATCAGGCCCGGTTCAACCAATTTGGCGGCAGTCTGGGCGGTCCCCTATGGAAAAACAAGCTGTTTGCCTTCTTCTCCTATGAGACCCTGCGCAACAACTCGGAGAGCGTGGGGACGAACTGGTACGAATCGCCGCAGTTCTTTCAGAGCGCGGGCGCCGCGAGCAGCAACGCCAGAAGGTTCCTTTCCTATCCCGGAGAAGCGCCGGCCTTCCGATCTGTCGTGCCGAGGACCTGCGCGAGCGTCGGTCTGCCCTCGACACAGTGCCGCGACGTCGCCGGCGGCTTGGATCTGGGTTCTCCGTTGAAGACCTCGTTAGGCACGAAGGACCCGACAGTCGGCCAAGCGGGCACGCCATACGGCATCGGCGGCGGCTTCGATGGAATTCCGGACGCCGTGTTCCTCGAGACCGTCAGCCCGAATTTAAACACGAGCCAACAGTTCAACGGGCGACTCGATTATAATTTTTCCAGCAAAGATCTGGTGGCCTTTAGCATTTACCGGGTGCCAGTCGATACCCATTCCTTCAACGGGCCCATTCGCTCCGCCAACCTGTTTAACCATTCCCAAATCTCCCAGTCCTATACTGGAATTTATACCCACACCTTCAGTCCCACGATCTTGAACGAGGCCCGCTTTGGGGTGAGTGGCTGGAACTGGGACGAATTGGCAACGAATCCTCAGGAACCCTGGGGGTTGGCAACCGCGAACATCGATGGTTTCGGGGGCGTTAACATTCAAAATTTCGGCTCGAACGGCCCGGGGATTTTTAATCAGAAGACCTACAACGTGCGCGACACCCTGAGCAAAGTCCAAGGCAGCCATTTCTTGAAATTCGGCGGGGATTACTCCCGCGCCCAGTTTCTGGACGCCGCCCCCTGGGGCGGGCGTCCCGGCTACCAATTCCGCAACCTGTGGGATTTTGCCAATGACGCTCCGTACCGTGAAAATTCCAATTTTGACCCCGTCACGGGACAACCGACATCCGCGACGAAGAATCTTCGGTTCACAATTCTCGGATTTTTCGTTCAAGACGACTGGAAGGTCAAGCCAAACCTTACGCTAAACCTGGGTCTCCGGTGGGAATATTTCTCGCCGTTGACCGAAACGCATGGCATGGTCAGCAATGCGGTTCTCGGTCCCGCCGGCGCAACTCTCACCGGCTTGAAAATGCGCGTGGGAGGCAACCTCTTCAATACCAGCAAGAACAACTGGGGACCGCAACTCGGTTTTGCGTGGAGTCCCAAGGGATTGCTCGGACACGAATTCCAGAGCAAACTGGTTTTGCGCGGCGGCGGCGGAGTCGGTTATAACCTTCAGCAGTTGGCGATCACCTCGAACGGGCGCTTCAACCCGCCTTTCGAGACCTCCCTGACTCTGTTTGACCCCAACATTCTTTACGCTCTCAACGCCGACGTGCACCAATTCGACAACTTCGCGTCAAACCCGGCGGCCAAACAGACCTTCGACCCCGTCAGCGGCCTGCCGACCAGCGGGGCGCCGGTGGACTTGCAGGCTTTCCCGTCCAATGTGCCTTCTACGGTCACTTATCGCTATTCGCTCGATCTGCAGTACGATCTGGGGCACAGTTGGGTAGCTTCGGTTGGATATCAGGGCAGCCAAAGCCGGCATTACACCAGGCAGACCAATCTCAACTATCTCTTGTATCCGAATTTGAATCCAAGGGTCAATAATCTGGCATGGTTTACCAACGACGCGAACGCTCATTTCAACGCGCTGCTGACTCAATTGCAGCACCGTTTCTCGCAGTCGTTTGAAATCGACACCCAATATCGTTACAGTCTGAACACCGACCAAGGTACAACGGATTACTACCGGGATAATTATCCTTGGGACGGTTCTCATGGGAACGGGCCGTCGGATTTCGACGTCACGCATAATTTCAAGCTGTATGGCATCTACACTCCGAAAATCTTCGGCGGCAGTCATGGCTTCCTCGAGAAAGTAGCGGGAGGCTGGACCATCAGTGGGATTATCAACGCCCACTCGGGATTTCCTTTTACGCCGCAATACTGCAACACCGGCAACAATGTCGTATATCCGAACAGCGGCTTTAGTTGCCTGTATCCGGCCGCCTACAACGGCAAAGCGGGCAGCGATTTCAGCAACGATACTTTCAAACGGCCGAACGGCAACTTCCCGAACGGCGCGCTCAGCTATTTCACGGTGCCCACTTTTCCAAAGTTCGGCATTCCTCCCGATCCAGCGTCTAACATCCACCGCAATGCGTTCCGGGGGCCGCGTTATTTTGGAAACGATCTGACCGTGGCAAAAGCGTTCGGGTTGCCCAAGATGAAGCTCCTGGGAGAAGGCGCCAGGCTCAACTTACAGGCCAACATTTACAACCTCTTCAACAAGCTGAATCTGACGAATATCAAAGACGCCGGGGCAATTATCAGCAATGATGGCCTTCTCAGCAACCCGCAGTTTGGCCAGGCCCAATCGGCGCTAAACGGGCGCATCATTGAGTTGCAGGCGAGGTTCAGCTTTTAAGCGTGGCACAGGCTTTCCAGCCTGTGTTGGACTTGTTGCGCTGCTCTCTCTTGCACTGCCGGCGCAAACCATCGCAACTCTGGAAGCTCAAGCGGATCAAGCCCGCGACTCCAATCGCCTAGACGAGGCGGTTGTACTGTACAAAAAAGCTCTGGCCGTGCAGCCGGGTTGGGCAGAAGGGTGGTGGAGTCTGGGTACGCTGCTGTACGATCGGGACGCTTACGCCGATGCGGTGAACGCGCTGCGGAAGGCCGTCGCACTCAGCCCCCGAACGGGCGTCACCTTTGCGATGCTCGGATTGTGCGAGGCGAAACTCGGCCGTGATCGGGATGCGCTTCACCACATAGGAACCGCCCAGAAGCTGGGCATCGGAGAGAACGAAAACGCGGCCCTTCGCCGGGTGATGCTTTACACGCAAGGAACGCTGCTTCTGACCGCGGGTGAGTTCGGCCAGGCACAAGACACCTTGGATCTGCTGGCCCACGAGGGCGGCGATCAGGAAGAGTTGATTCTCGCGCTCGGGCGGTCCGTTCTGGGCATTCCAGCGGCGGGAGCGCTCGATACGGCCTCCACGCGCGAGATCGTCCGGCGCGCTGGTTGGGCCGAACACTTCGCCGCCAGGCGCGACTTTCCCGCCGCCCTGCGCGAATACGGCAGCCTCGCCGCTGCCGCGCCGAAATTCCACAATGTTCAGTTCGCTTACGGACGATTTCTCCTCGCCACTAATCATGACGATAAGGCGGTCGAGGCTTTTCAACGCGAGATTGCGAATACCCCCAACCACCTGCTGGCGCGGCTCGGGATTGCCGGGACCAAGCTCGTCACAGACCCCGCCGCTGGGCTGCCCTACGCCGAGCAAGCGGTGACGCTCGCGCCGAAGCTGCCGGAAGCGCGCTATCTTCTAGGCGCCATTCTGCTCGCTACGGGAGAAACGGAACGCGCTGTTCGGGAGCTCGAAACCGCCCAGCACGCCGCGCCGAATGAAGCCAAAATCTATTTCGCCCTCGGCCGCGCCTATGCCCGAGCCAATCGCAAGCAAGACGCAGCGCGAGCCCGCGCGACATTTACCCGCCTGAGCGCTGGAGAAGAAAAAAATGACAGGCGCCCATAGCAGAAAGCTTCTACCGGTCCTATTCTTCGTTGCGTCCATCCCGGCCAACGCCGAAGTCAGTTACTACCGGCACGTCTTTTTCGATAACAGCCTGACATCGCAGCGCTATTACTACAGCGACGGGAATGTATCGGCGCCAAGTTCCCTGGCCCTTGATCGAGGAAAACTTCCGGTGGATACGGAGCGCTACTTCACTCCTCCCAACGCGCTCCGGCTGCAATGGAAGTCCGCTTCCGGAGGAACCTGGGAAGCGGAAGTGAGGCTGGACCGCTGGCGTAACGAGGGTATCGATTTCGATGGCGATACATTCTCGTTCTGGTGCTACTCCACCGAGCCGCTGAAACCCGCGCAGATGCCCCGGCTACGATTGGACGACGCGTTCGGCGGATTCACCGCTCCGCTCAGCTTGGATGGGTTGGCACCGGTTGTCCCCGCGAAAAAGTGGGTTCGGGTGAATATTCCGCTGAAGCGGTTCTCCTCGATCTCCCCGCGCCCATTCGAGCCGCGCAAACTCAAGGGCATCGCGTTTCTGCAAGGGGTTGCCGATGGGGTCGAGCACGTCCTGACTGTCGACGAGATCCGGATCGACCTGGCACAGTCCCCAATTGCGGTCCGGCTCGATCCTCCAGGGCGGGTTCAGGCGAAGGGCTACGAACGTCACGTCGATCTGAGTTGGGCGCCGGCGAAGAGTCCGGCCGTGGAGCGCTATATAATCTACCGGTCGTTCGACGGCGCCGATTTCCGTCCGATTGGCATCCAGGAACCGAATTTCAACCGCTATGCCGATTTTATCGGCGCGCCCGGCAAGAAGGTCTTTTACAAAGTAACAGCCAGCGACCGGCACTATCACGAATCGAGTTTCTCCGCGGAAGTGGAGTCCGCCACGCGACCGTTGAGCGACGACGAGCTGCTGTCGATGGTGCAAGAGGCCAACTTCCGTTATTACTGGGAGCGAGGCCATCCGAACGCCGGCATGGCCCTCGAAACCATCCCCGGCGACGAAAATTTGATCGCCACCGGCGCTTCCGGCTTCGGGATTATGGCGCTGCTGGTGGGAGTCGAACGAGGGTTCATCACCCGCGAACAGGGGCTCCAACGGATGACCCGGATTGCAGCCTTCCTGGAGAGGGCGGATCGCTTCCACGGTGTTTGGCCGCACTTTCTGGATGGAAGCACCGGAAGAATCATTCCTCTTTTTGGAAAATACGACAACGGTGGAGATCTCGTCGAGACCGCTTTCCTCATGCAGGGTCTGCTCGCGGCTCGCCAGTACTTCAATGCGGGCCTTGAACCGGAGAGCAACCTACGAGGCCGAATCACCAAGCTGTGGGAGACGGTGGAATGGGACTGGTACCGCAGGTCCCCGGATAGCGCCTTCCTGTACTGGCACTGGTCGCCGGACTATGCCTGGCACATGAATCACAAATTGATCGGCTTTAACGAGACGATGATTGTGTATCTGCTTGCCATCGCCTCGCCCACCCATCCGGTGCCGGGCGTCATGTACTACACGGGATGGGCCAGCCAGTCGGAAGAAGCCCAGAAATACAGGCGCGGCTGGGGCGGAACCAATGACGGAGACCACTATTCCAATGGCAACAGCTACTACGGCATCAAGCTGGACGTAGGCGTCGGTTCCGGAGGCCCGCTGTTCTTTACGCACTACTCCTTCCTGGGCTTCGATCCGCGTGGATACCGCGACCGCTTCACGAATTACTTCAAGAACAACCGTAGTCTGGCGCTCATCGACCGTGCCTATTCGATTGCCAACCCAAACGGTTTTCCCGGGTACGGAGAACAAGCCTGGGGATTGAGCGCGAGCGAGGATCCCCGAGGCTATGCGGCGCACGAACCGAATCCCAAGCGGGACGATGGAACCATTACGCCCACCGCCGCGCTTTCTGCCTTCCCCTATACGCCGGAAGAGTCGATGGCCGCGCTCAAACATTTTTATCGCGACCTGGGCGCCCAACTCTGGACTGTCTACGGTTTCCGCGACGCATACAATTTGAAGGAAGATTGGTTCGCCCGCATTTTCCTAGGGTTGGACCAGGCGCCAATCACCGTCATGATCGAGAACTACCGTTCCGGGCTGATGTGGAGAAACTTCATGTCCAACCCGGAGATCCGCCCCGCGCTTGATCGGGCGGGTTTTCAACAAGACCGGAATTAGCATGCCCCGACTTGTCGTCATCTACGCTTCACTCGCCCCCAAGGCCATTCCCGCACTTTTGGGAAACGGAATCCGGCTCCCCAGAGTCACAGATAGCCTGACGGTGAACGATACTTTGGCTTCGCCAGCCGGTACCGGGCGCTTGAGTTGCTGAGCCTACTCCAGGTACCGGTAATTCTGCCGATTCGATACCCCGGAGCGGAAACCCCGTTCTGGGGAGTCAGCATGCGCTTGTGAGGAAGCTATGACGGTACGGGGCAGCTACAGCACAGCTCTCCATCGCCAAGCGGTTGATTTTGAGTGGCGCAGACTTGTGCCCGCCGGGAGCAAGCTCTCCGGAAACCCCTCGCTAAGTGGTTGATTCTGAGTGGGGCAGGCAATTTGCCTGCCCAGGGCAAAGCAATGCCGACGGCGGCGAAGCGTCCACTCCACTCAGTTTCCGATACTTGTGACGGCCCCCGTCGCTCATGCTCTCCGGAAACCCATCGCTAAGTGGTTGATTCTGAGTGGGACAGGCAATTTGCCTGCCCGGGGCAATGCCGAACGGCGGGCGAAGCGCCCACTCCACTCAGTTTCCGATACTTGCGACGGCCCCAGTCGCTCCCGCTAAAGCATGCTCCACAGGCTCACTTCGGCGGAATCGCCCCAGCGGCCGGCCAGTCCGTATCGCCCACTCGCTTGAGATTCATCTCGAAGAACCGAACCGGCTCCTTGCCGGGTATAACCTGGTCGCCGGTCTCCCTCCACGCGCCATCCTTGATCACCGCCGTGTAGCGGATCGTCATGGGCCCCGCAGGAATCTTCCATACGTAGCCGTCGGCCGTCCGCGTAAGCATGAAGTCGCCGGCGTTGCCCATTGCATGGGAGATAGTGCCGAAAGCATTGAAAGTGACCTTGCCATCCGGCTCGTATCCCCGGCCCTCGATCACCTTCACCGACCCGTTAAGGAATGGTCCGGTCCGCTTCAAGGCACGGTAGATTCGGAGTGCAGGCATGCGGGCTGAAAGAGCCACACAGGCTCGAAAGCCTGTACCACGAGGCCAGTGAATGTCTGAACATCAACCCTCCACGGCCTGCAGCAGACCCCGAATATATCCGAACGCGAACGCAAACGCCTGGCGGCTACCCTCGTCGCCTTCGATCCTGGGAACGTGGTCGGGCATTAACATTCCGTCGTAGCCGACTTCCTTGTAAACCCGCAGCGCTGCAAGCATGTCTATGTCGCCCGCATCGGGAAAGGTCTCTTCAAAATTGAGGAAACCGCCACGAATGTTCCGGAAGTGCACGTTAAAGATTTTCTTGCGGGAGCCGAAGTAGCGAATCACGTCGAGGATCTCGCGGTGCGGGTCCCGCAGCATTTCGGAAACCGTGCCCTGGCAGAAATTGAGTCCATGATACGAACTCGGACTGATCTCGACAAAGCGTTTCAGTCCATCCACATTGCCGAGGACGCGATGCACCCCTCGGAAACCTTTGTCGCGCGGCATCCCCGGGTCGTGCGGATGACATGCCAACCGGACCTTGCTCTCTTCCGCAACCGGCACCACGCGCTTGAGGAAATACGTGATCCGGTCCCACATCATCTCTTCGCTCACCGGCCCGGCTTCGGTTAGCGGTGGTTCTTGCCGCGCCTTCTCGTAAACGAACGCGCTGTATTTTGAACCACCGCGCCCCGGCGCCATTCCAGTGCGGACCACGCCGAGAATCGTCAGGTTGTATTTCACAGCCGGGATACCAGCCTGTCCGCAGTTACGGATCATCTGGCAGATGTCATCGATCTCGCGATCCCGCTCCGGGCTCTTGCCCAACATGATGTCCGGATTGCCGGATTTCGTGATGTAGCTGGAGCTGAGCGGAAGTGGCACCATGTCGAGCCGTATGCCAAAGGACTCAACCCGCTCCCGCAATCTCTTCAAGCCGTCAACAGACCATTTCTCATCGAAGCCGGCCGAGGGCAATGTACTGCAGATGTGGTGGACTCCGAAAGCGGCGCACGCGCGCAGGACATCGCCGGTCACGCCGTGCTGCGTTCCCAGCTTCATGCGCGCCGGAGTACTCACGGGCGCGCTTTTGGATTGGGCAGTTGCCAGAAACGGGGAGAATTTGAGGAAATGCCTTCTGCGCATTAGTAAAACCGCCCGATCCACTCGGCCACCAGCGCCGGTTTTGCAGAGCCCTCCACTTCCACCGTTACAGCCCAAGTGACCTCGTTCTCTGTCACTTTTTGCACGGTGAACCTACCTCGAATGCGTGAGCCCGATGGCACTGGCGACACAAACCGAACACGGTTGAAGCCATAGTTGATTCGCATCTTGAAATCGCCGCGGACCTCCACCGCTTCACGCGATAGGCGGCTGAGCAACGACAGAGTGAGGAAGCCGTGCGCAATCGTAATTCCGTAAGGCGAATCGGATTTCGCGCGTTCGCGATCGAGATGAATCCACTGATGGTCGTCAGTCAGGCCGGCGAAACGGTCGATCATCTCCTGCGTAACCGTCAGCCAGTCACTGACTCCAGCCGCTTGGCCGGCCAATGCCCGGAGTTCGTCCAGTCCGTTAATGAGCCGCGGCCCGGGCATGTTTCACCATGGGAAGATCGGGATCGGCATTCGCCCAGGACTGCAGGAATTTGCCATAGGCTTGGGCAGCTTTGCTCCGATCTCCGGCAAGCTCGTACGAATGCGCCAGGCCATACAGAGCATGACCGCTATTCGGGCGCTGTATCAGCTCGTCTTCAAAGGCCCCGCGCGCTTTGTCGAATTGTTTCGCGTGCAGGTAAGCATATCCGATGCTCTCCGATTCGGGCCGGCTGTATACCGGTGGCTCGTTGTAGCCGATGTCCTTCTTCTCTTTGGCCGCAGCCTTCTTGAGCAGATCCATGCCTTGATCGAAATAGCCTTGGGCGCATTTGAGATTGCCGCGTAGATCGAGAGATGCCGTTTCTAGTAGATCGAAGACGCGGCCCGGCTTGCTGTCTTCCTCTTCCTCATCGCCGGATGGGTCTGACTTCAACCGCCATTGCATCGCGTCCAGCGCATCCGCCTCACGCGCCGCGGACGCAAAGTCTTTCTTATCGAGAGCATTCATGCCCCTGGCATAAGTCAGCAGGCCATCGCGATAGGTACGGGCCGGCGCGCCGGCCAGTTTCTCATCCCCGAGTTCCACGGGGTGGTTGACAGCCGCTTCCCAATTTCCAAATCGGATCTGCAGCCGCACCGTGGTCGCTCCGATGGTGGTGGCCTGGATCGGTTTGCCTACAGCCAGAAACGGATTGGCAGGCAGCGCGTCGAGTCTGGCCGCCATATCGAGAGCCTCTTTGTAGCGGCCAGCTTCAGCATCGCTTGCAATCAGGTAACTCAGGTTGTGGTTATAGTTCCAGTCGTCGACGGTACTTACGTGCTCACGATGCATGTAGTCCTCGTCCACTTTCATGGATGCGAGGAACGCATTTCTGGCCAGCTCCTGATCGCCAAGCTTGTAATAGATATGGCCGGGCATGTGGACCATGTGGCCGGAGTTCGGCGCTAGCTTTGCGAGAATCTCAGCGGAGTGTAGAGCGCCGTCGGCATGCGGGCCGGCCTCCAATACGTGGATCAGATAATGATTGGCGGCGGCGTTGTCCGGATGATCGGTCAGGATGTTGCGCAGGATCATCAACGGAAACAGAGCCTTTGCCTTCGGACGCCCGTCGCTGTCATACCCGTAGGGTGACGAAATGGCCAGGAACAGCTTGGCGTCGAGGTCATCCGGGTACTTGTCTACCAGCGCCTCCATCTCTCGCGAGAAATCGTCGTCGGAGTCTTTGGCGTCCTTATCTTCTTTCTTCTGCTGCGCGCGCAGGTAGAACTGTTCGTGATCGGATGCCTTCTCCATCAGCTTCTTGATCTTTTCCAGCGCGGCGGTCTTCTCGCTGTCCATCGCTTTATAGTTATCGATGCTCTCGACGATGCCCCAGTACGCCATGGGGGCGCTCGGATCCAGGCGCGCCGCTTCTTTGAATGCGCGGTAAGCCTCAAAATCCCAGAAGCAGTGCAACAGCTCGATGCCCTGGCTAAAGTAGGCCTGCGCGGCCGCGGACTTCGTGGTGATCTTAAGAGAACTCGTGCCAATGCCGGTCATCCGTTTGGGAGGCGGCATTGGGGTCATCTTATAGCCGGCGTCGACGTGACCTTTGTGGCAGGCAGCGCTCTGCTGCGCGGATCCGGTCGTAATGGCCGCGAGTGCAATGGCTAAAAGCGTCCCGCTATTGTGCACTGGCTTTCCAGGTACCTTCGTCCACCGGCGAGCCGTCGCCCACCGCTTTTGTCTTGTAAGTGCCTTCGAGGGTCTTGCCGGTCAATTCGCCCGTAACAGTCGATTCGAGCGCATTCCCCTGGAGATCGAAATCGTAGACGACGTCAAGTTTCGATCCGTCGACTTTGACGGATTTGACCTTGGTCTTGACCTCGTCGGTGCCCATGGTGAAGACGATCTCGGCATTCCATTGCCCGTTATCAGCGGGTTCCAGCTTGATGCGAAAGTCGCCGCTGGCGCCTCCCGACCAGGAGCCTTTATAAGTCCCGGCGATATCGGCGGCGGCCAGGCAAAGCATCGCCGCAAGGCAGAGAGCAAATGTCTTCATGCGGCCAACATATCACACCGGCGATCAGTGGACCTCCTGCATTGCGCCGTTCCGGTAAGTGAAGACGAAATCATGCCGGGAAGCGGCGATGGCGCTCCGGTCCGCGGTTTGCTTGAAACGTTGCACTTCCAGCGTCGAATCATGGTAGTGGAGCTGCATCAGACTGGAAGGGGTCCACTCGTTGGTTTCAAATGGATCGTCAAGCAACAAGATATGCGCCCCTTTGGGGAGCGTGGGATGCAGCGTGGCGATCTGGCGTTCGAAATCGCGCACCTGATCGTTCTTGCCGTCGTTTGGGCGGAAACGATTCGGGCGGTCATGAAAGTGTGCGAGTGACAAGAGAACGGCGCAAGCCACGAAGACCGCGGCTTGTGCTGGAACAGCCCGCACCGGGCGGCTCGCAAGCGCGATCACAGTCGCCAGATAAACAGCCCAACCAGCCAGGGGCACGTACCAGACGTACAGCCCGCGCGTCTCGATGAAACTGACCGGAAGCGGGGTCAGGAATAGAAACACCCAACTGAACTGAAGCGCTTTGGACCGTAGAACAAGAGCGGTAACAAGCAGCGCCAGCCATAGCACGAACACCACGCCTGCCCTGACTTGACCCTCACCATAGAACAGGCCAGAGGTGTATGCTTCCCAATTCTGGAGCAGCGTTCCGAAGGAGTAGCGCGGTTTGTAGCCCTGGACCAGCACGGAGGCGCTGCTGAGTTTTCTCGCCAGGAACACGGCGGTGAGCAGCGAGGACAGCCAGATAATCCAAGAGCGCCGCACCTGTACCCGACCGTGGTACAGCAACTCATACGCCAGCAGCATCACGGGCCAGGTAGCGGCTATCTCTTTACTGTTCAGCGCGCCCAGGTACATCGGCAAAAGAAAGGCGGTTTGCCAGGCGTCCGGCAGCTTCCCCGATTGGCGAATCCGCATGTACCAGACCAGCCCGCCCACGTAAAGCGTAAAGCAAATAACGTCGTAAATGGTCCCGGTATTGAGATAGAGATAATCCATCCGGGAGTGGAAGCAGCCGATGAGAGCTGCTAACAAACCGATCTTAATGGACCCTGTCAGCCGGCGCGCCAGCCACGCCAATAGAACCAGATTGAATGACAGAAAGCCGAAGCTAATGAGGTGGAACGGCAAGGGGTGGAAGCCGACGAGCGCGAATATGGCCCGATACTCCAGCAGGCCAAACGGCCGGTACGCGACGGGTGAAAAGGTGAAGCAGTCGCGGGCGAAATGCCAGACCGGCTCGGGCCAGGCCCTGCGCAGGTTCATCACATCATCCGCGGTGAAGTAGTAGCCCAGCCCCGGCCTGGCAAATCTAAAAAATATGGCCGCGATCAGCGCACTGGCCGCGGCCACCCGGATCATTCCGGTATTCGATTTTAGACCCAATACAGGCAAGCGTGCCTGTGCACCGGGCGACCTTCGGCCGCCGGCAGGTGACGAGATCACCTGCCCCACACACAGGCAAGGAAGCCTGTGCCACATCAACTACCTGGGACAGCCCAAAGCCTTCATTACCTTGGCTGGGGGCGCCTGCAGAGGACCGAGATCGGCCGGCATATCGGCTCCCGAAGGAACGAACCAGATTTCCACGCGTCGATACTTCGCGCGGTCGTCCGATCCCTGAACGTACTGGTTGCGGCGCTCCTTCACCGATACCTCGCACATGGTGGGCTTGGCTTCGGTCTTCTGCTCGGTTCCGACCCAGGCTACCTTGACACGGCCGAGATCCAGAGCCGGGCAGATACCCTTGCCGGCACTCAGAATGGCGGCAGTGTTCAGCGCGCGCTGACGATCCAGATTGCGCATGCCCTTCTCCTGATCATCGAGATGCCCGATGACGATTACCGTGCCCTGCGGATCGGCTTGCAGCTTCTGCGTCACCGTTTGCAGCAGAACGCGCTTGCCGCAGTTGTTTACGCGGGCGCTACGTTTCGGGAAATTCACTTCGTAGTGTTCGGCCCGGGGCTTTTGGATTACGGTAACGGTAGTGGTGGAAGTACCCTCCCCGCCCTTGTTTTTCGCTGTTGCGGTGAGAGTAACGGTTTTGCGCTGCTCGCCGGTGGCGTTCGCATCGAAGGCCACGGTGCTCGAATCGTAGGTGGTGCCGGACACCGTCCCATTCCCGTCGCCTTGCACGCTATACGTGATCTGTGCCTGATCGTTGCAATCCCAATTAGGTGTGGCGCTCAGGGTTGCCGTTTGTCCCTTCTGCAAAGTTGCCGGTGAAGCGCTGAAGCCGCTAACCGTGGGCGCATTTTCCCGGAACTCGACAGTAACCGGGTCGGAAGTCTTGGACGCTGAGCCGGCAGTCACTGTCACCGCCACCCGTTTAGGGCCGATCGTGTCCGATGTAATGTCCACCGTGTTGCTGTTTCCGCCGACGGATGCACTGTCAGAGGTCCATGCGTAGGACATCGTCGGAGGTGTTGGGAAATTCGAGGGGGTTGCGTTCGCGGTCAGTTTGACCGAGCTTCCCGGACAAACTGGCATCGCGCCGCTGATGGATACCTGCAGCTCTGGCGGCACTGTCGGCGGAATAATGGGCTTGGCGGGCGGAATGTATGGAGCGGGCTCCCTGTAGCCAAAGCGGAACGAGACGCCGGCTGTGGCCTGAAGAGATTCCTCGCTACCTTCATGGGGACTGTAGATGCTGCCCGCTCCGGAGGAATTGCGGGGAATCCCATAATGCGAGGTTTGGGACCACAGCCCCCGGACGTCTAGACGAAATCCGAAATGGCGGTTTGCATTGTACTTGAGACCGCCGCCGAAATTTACCGACGGGCCATACCGCTCCTCGAGCTCCCTTGCGCCAGGTCCAAAATATCCGGCCTTGGACAGACCATTCTCCTGGGGGACGTACCGCGTGTACCCTGGACCAATCGTGAGGAACGGACGAAGCTTCGCGCCGCGCGGCCTGAAGTTCAACACGGGGTTGATCGCGAATGTGAAGTTGCTCGATTCGAAATCCAACGTCTGGCGCGGCGTTCCGGGAAACAGCTTAAGACGCACGTCATTGTAGCCGATACTGACAGACTCTTCAAGACCCCAATAGTCGGAGAAGTCCTCTGTCAGACGAAGGCCACCCATCACTCCGTTCAGATTTCTCTGAATCGGATGGCTGGTAAACCATTGGTAGCCAGCAAACGGACTGATTTCAATCACTGTGAACCGATCATTGTTAGGCGGCACGACATTAGTCTGTGCGGCCAAAGGTAATGCAAGCATAAGCCCCGTTATTGCCAGACCGGTCCGCAACCAAGCCGGCTCACCATAGATTGTCTTTGCCTTCATCCTCATTCTCCTTACCATCAATTAATGTGACCCTTCCGGCTGCCGTTCGCCGGACTTCCCTGTTTCAGGCATTCTAGCGGAGATCGCCTCTCCGCCGAGTGTATGAACTAAAATACCCCGCCGGGGGACTAACGCAAAAACCCGGCTGGGCTCCGTTGGTAGGATCAGAAGCCTGGAAGCATACGATCCATCCCCATCCGCATCCTCGAATTTTCGCCAGCGCGAGCCGGCATCCAATGACTGAAAAACGTGACCGTTTTGTGCCGCGAACATTTGATCGGGATGTAACGGACTCGAGTAAATCAGAGTGACGCTGTCTCCTTCCGAGAGGCCGGTACGCATAGCTTCCCAGGTGTGGCAACGATTTGTTGAACGAAACAGCCCATGCGATGTCGCGGCGAATACGCTTCCGGGATGAGCTGCATTGAGCGCGATTCCATACCAGTGCGCGGAATCTACCGGCGCCGGGCAAGCCGCCCAGGTAAAGCCTCGATCACTACTGAAGAATGCGCCGGTGCTGGTGACCACGCCGATCCCTGCATCGCCCGATCGCTGCAGCAGTTGGATTCGGGGCCCGATCAAGCTCGGCAGGGGTCCCGTCCCGCCATATCGCAGATATACCGCGCGGGTCCAGGAAACCCCATCACTGTCGCTTCGGAACAGGCCTGCCGGGGTTCCCGCCAGCAAAATCGGCTTCGCCCCTGGTAAGACTACCAGGTTCGAGATCCGGTCGGTGAGAGGAGGTGTCCGGATCGCCCTCCAGGTCAATCCCCGATCCCCGGATTTTTGCATTCCGCGCGCGGTGGCGATATACACCGTTCGCGGGTCGCCAGGCACGGCCGCCGTTGTCAGGATACTCTCGTCGGCGGAAAGGCCGGCAGGCGTGATTTTTTGCCACGCCAACCCTTGATCGTCGCTGCGGAATAATCCCCCGCTTCGCTCAGAGACGCTGCTTGCGTAGAGCGCGCCATCCCCGCCGTCGAATGACGTGAAATTCCGGTTCGTAAAGCCGCGATTTGTTTCCCGTAAGGTTTCCCCATTATCGATGCTGGACAGAAGCCCGGACGTGGCGGACGCGAAGTAAATGCGTCCTGATTGGGAGGGATCGAAGGCCATGGACTCAATGATATCGTCGCTAATTTTACGCCACGTACCGCCCCCGTCAAGCGATTTCAATAACCCCAGACTGGTACCGGCGTAGACCGTTTCCGGGCGCTCGGGATCGAGCGTCACCTGATAGGCCCGGAATGCCCCAGGCGGTGTTGGCAGCCGCGTCCACTGCGAACCGGCGCTGTCGCTGCGGTACACGCCGCTGCAGGCGCTGGCGAACATGGTCGCGGGCCTGTTGGAGTCCACCCGCATACTGAAAACGTCGGAATCGTCCATCATCCCGGTATCGATTGATTCCCAGGTAGCGCCGCCATCCCGCGTTCTCCAGGGCAGATGCGTTGTCCCGGCATACAGTATCTGATCGCTCGACGGATGAAATGCCAACGACACCACGGGTCGCAAATCGCGATTCCATTCCGGGGAAATGCGCGACCAGTTCTCGCCACGATCGCGGCTGAGGTAAACCCCTTCGGCGGTTCCGGCAGCCATCACCCGTGGGTCCTTCTGCCATATCGCCAGCGCCCAAACGGACTGGCCCTTCAATCCCGGCATCGGCGCCCATGAAACGCCGCCATCCTTGGTCCTATACAGGCCCGCCGCGGAATCGTACCGGCTTTCAATACCGGCGTACCAGGTCTGGGCGCGCTCGGGATCTATTTCAAAAGCGTGTAAAACACACGAGAGTTGAAGAGGAAACCGTTGCGGTGTCCAGTGTATGCCGCTGTCCGTGCTCCGAAATATCATCCCGTTGCGCGCCGCGGCGATCACCAGATCCCGATTGGCCGCGCTCACACGTACAATATTCGCCTCTCCCCCGAACGGCCCGAGCGAAAACCACGCTGCCTGCGCGTCACCGGGCGCTAACAGCCCGAGCGCTACCGTGAGCGACGTGATGAACGCGTACACAGGCAGCCATCGACGGTTTCCAGACATCAGATTAGGCACTTAGTCACAAGTTACAGCGCCCTGTTTCCCCACAGGGTTGGTGCATATTTAATCGTTGCACATAATCGTTGCACAAGCGAGACACCTCTTGTATCGTAACTTGCCTTATTAGATCGTGCAATACCTAAGTTATCGTTGAGTATTTTTGGTTTTACCGTGAGAATTCGTGATCCGCCGTGCCTGGTCCTTGCTTCCGGTGTTGCGGCTCGTCAAGGCAAACAGAGCCCCGGCGATTGCCGCCAAGCCGATTCCGGCTGCAATCGCCGGCACCGGGTCCGGCGGCTTGGGAGGTAAATAAGTCACCCCATTCTCGTCCGCGCGGGCCGGCTCAGGCACGTAGCGCCCGTGGCTGGGGACCGGGAAATCTCTGGAGAACCGTGCCAAGTCTGCCGCCGCGGTGTTACCGGACATCGGCAAACCATGCCCGCAAGCCAGTGTGAAGGGCTTCAGAGCAGCCAAGCGCCCCACGGACTCGCCCGCGGCGATCCAGTCGCTAGTCATCGGAGCCGGCGGACGTGAAATCTGCCGCTTCTTGGTAGCGAGCGCGAAGGCGGAATCGACGTCAACCGTCGTGAAAGCATCCCCGGCAAGCAAAGTGGCATCTCCCGGCCGGAAGAACGATACGTGGCCCGGCGTATGTCCAGGGGTGTGGTGCCATTCCCAATTCGCAAGGCCTGGCACATCGTTCCCAAACTCGAGCGGGCGCACGCGGCCCCTCAGATCAAAGGGCTTGGCGCTAAAGAACCGGCTCAGAAAAGCCATGAAGCCCGGAGCGGTCGGGTCCGGAGGCGGATAGCAGGACTTTCCTGTCAGGTACGGCAATTCCAGAGTGTGCGCGTAGACCGGTATATCCCATAAATCCGCCAGCGGGCCAGCGTTGCCCGCATGATCGAAATGGCCATGCGTCAGAAGAATCGCCGTAGGCCGTGTACCCTTTCCGTAGCGGCTCTCCGCCTCGCCGCGAATCTGCTTCGCCTTGCCGGGGACTCCGGCATCCACCATTACCCAACCGCCATTCGCGCTATCCACGAAGTATACATTCGCAATGCTCACAGGTAAGTGAGCGACTCCCGGTGCAATCTCATGCGTCATAATCCAAAGCCCCCAGATGTGATCTCTAGCGAGACAGACTGGTTTCAAACAATCGTGCGCACACCGATGCGTCGTGGCTATCTTGGTTTGAGATAGTGAACCGGTCAAAGTGCAACACAGGCAAGAATGCCCGTGCCACACGGGCGAAACCTTCAGGCCTTGATCGTGAACCGAAACTGCACATCTTCGCCGAACCACTGTACGTAATTGGTTCCCCAACCGTTGTTGAAAAGGCTGAAGTGAATGCCCTTCGAAAGACCCGGCTGCGAGTTCGAGAAGTAAATCGGTGACCTCTCTCCAAGCACGGCCAGTGCTGCATCCAGGGTCTCGATTGCAAACCGGCCCCGTTCATCCTGATAGCTGAGTCCACTCGAGAGAGCGTGCATGTGGCGATTCCCACCGCGAACCACGCCGGTGGGCGACACCGGTGACTCTACTTTCGAAAGCACCCAATTCTGTGTTAACGCTGCAACGGGGTTGCAGGTCAACCACATCGCTTCGGGCAGGCGGTTCGGGCGCTTACCAAAGCACGCGAAATTCAAATGGATCAGCGTCAGTTTGGTAGTCCAGGTCCGGCTCTGTGCCCCAAATTTTTCGATGTTCGGTTTGCCGAAATCCTTGGGCGCCCAATCGGTTTGAACAGTGATATAGCTGGCGAGAAATCGATCGTAGTCGCGCTTTGAAAGCGTCTGGTAGCTGAACGCCGCCAGCGGATGCTCGGAGGAAGCCCATTCCGGTTGGAAGCTTGCTGCGCAAGCGCACCACTCCTCCCGTCACGGGGTCGAGCCCTATCGTAAAGTGAACTCCTTCCATTGGCATCGAGCATCGCGCGCTTTCAACTGAGACGTCTGGGGTGCGACTGGCTTTAGCTTGGTCAATCGGTCGTTAACCTCGGCCCGGAGCGCGGCCGGAAGCGTCGCGATCCCTTGGTCGATGTCGGCGCGCTTCTCGATCCAACTGTTCGTAACCGTCCTATACTTTGGCTGATTTAGCATCGTCGCCAAGTTATCCGGTGTGTAGTGATCGAAGTCGAGCCAGGTCTTGGTGTCTGTTCCCCAGGTGTGTTCGGCCGCCAGCGCAAACTTCGCGAGAAATGCGAGATCAACCTGATCCCCCACCTGAAACTTGCCTTGCTGAATCCATTCCGTTCGCAGCCGAAGCACCTCGCGATACCGCGCGAGTTTCACGGGATCGCTCGCTACGCCATAAATCCAGGTGTCGCCGATCTCCTGGGTGAGAACCGGCACGGCGCTCCGATAAGGCTCCACGGCATTGGCGATCTCAGCCAGATTCGAAGCTCGAATCGACGCCAAATGTTTGCTGACCGCTTACGAGAAGCAGATGCCGCCGACTACCGGAGATACGATAGAGGCCCCCGGCTCTCCCTCGCGGCCGCAAGGAAGTGAGGGAACCGCCCAGCTCCTCCCCCAGGCGGGCAGCAATCCCGAGCCATTGAAAGGCTCCGGCCCCAGTATTCCTTGAAGCGCCGCGCAAAGCAATAGTACTCCCAACCCCTTCGAGACCGCGGCCCGCGCCGGCAAGGCGGCGGCGCTCGCTAAGTTTCTATACAACGACGGCAACGGGATTCCTCACTCCGATGCGCTCCGCATGAATCCCAATCAGTCGAAGCTGGCGGCGCAAGGGGCAGGCGTCAACATGCCGAGCCCGGCGACTATGCAGCAGGCTTTGATTCAGTTGAAGCTGGCGGAAGCAATGGCGGCGAAGTAGCTTCCGCCCCAATCAGGCACTAAAAGCCATACGACAGGAGGCCCTGCCAGGCGATCACCTTGACCCTCACATAGATCACCAGCATCACGTCGTGGAGGTTCTCGGCATCGCCTTTGGGAGCCAATCATCCGGATCGGGTTCAAAGCCGCCCAATTCCGCAAGGCTTCCGATCCGATCGGCCTCGCTCTCCGCATTCGGAGGTTTTGGCTCGAGCCTGAACCGTAAGGCCGGATGATCCTGCCATAGCACGCGCAATTGCTGGTGCAGTTGCTTGCGAATGATTTGCTTCTCCCTGGCGCGCGGCTCGAGGCGGCCTGGAGGAAGAGCAACGTATCCGCCAAGCAGCCGGTGAAGTATTTCCACCTCCCGTTGTGCATTGAGGATCATTTTCAAGAGCGTCTTCACTAGCTGTAGGTTCGCTTTGTTCCTTGTTGATTCCTTCCAGCTTCAATATTTCCCCTTCCTTCCCCACCGCGCGCGCATAATGGGAACGGTGGACACGCCGCTCATCCTTGCCGATCAGATACTCACGCTGATCCGTGGAGCGGGCGCGACGAAGATCGAGGCGTATGCAGCCATCTCCTATTGCAAACGCGGCCCTCCCGGCGATCGGCGATATTACTTTTCACGAGGACTCGGCGCAGCCGGTTCTTTCTGCCTGAACATCTCCGGATGCAGCCCGCGCGTTTTACGGAACCAGTTTCTGGTTTACCTGCTTCCCGATTTCGGCGAGGATCTCGGCTTTCAGCGCGCGTATCTCGGCGCGCAAAACCTCCTTGAAATCGTCGATCCGTTTGTTTACATCGTCGATGCGCTTATCCAGGTGCGCGATGCCGCGGTTCTGAAAGTAGATCCCGAGCAGATAGCCGCCCACGATGACGGCCACGGCCCCCCAGTTCTGTAACATCATTTCTTCACCTTGTCCTCCGGCCATGCTCAAGATTTGTGCTAACAACAGCGGGCGCCCGCACCACCTTTAAATGAGCCTCAGTTCGATGGCGCGCTCCCAATCTGATGAGCGGTTCCTGTCATCGCGAAGCCAGCATCAGTATCCATAAACTGCAGCATCGTTCCATTGGCCGTGAGCACGAAGTCGAGCAAGCCGCGCCGACCGTCGCGTTCGCCACTGATGAAAGTGTTCCCGTGCAGTCAGGAGCAACCAAATAAGTCCCCGACAGACCCACCGCGAAAGATCACTCCGTTATTTCCAACAGTCTCGCTCCCGGTGAAACCTCCAGCCCCGTCTGCGACGATCCGGCCCAAGGTGGACGCCAGGAACAAATTGCCGTTCGCCGCAAAAAAACCGTTACCCGAAAAAGAGTACGGTCCGTTAAGCGACTGGACCGAACAGCCGTTATCCGCGTGAACCTTCTGTCGCGGAACGCTAAGGGTCACCGCGAATAAAGTTCCCGCAATCGCCAGCACTGAAAACACACTTGATCTGATGTTCATATGCTCAAGATGTGTTGACACCTGCCTAAGTTCTCTTTTTCGCCGCCTTTCTGCCCGCATTCTTGGTTGCCTTGTTTCCCTTTGGTACCCGGCAGTGCACCCAAGCTTGCCGCGCACTCGGCTGCGTTTCTCCACAGCGTGGGCAGACGGTTGGCTTGGGTACCGCCGCACCCGCTGCCGGGACTTTACCCGACTTCACAAGCTTGGCTTTAGCTAATCCGCCCAACCGCGCCATCTGTGACACGGTCATATCGTTCGACATGCCAGCATATTAACACGTTGCAGGCAAAGCAAATTATGTTGCGGTGGCATGTTTGTTTTGATATTGACACGTAGAATGCTACGTGTCAATATATCTCTAAGCAAATTCAAGTCGTGGCGGACATCAAAAACGCTCGGGAGCGAAACACAGATGGCGATGGCGAACAACATGCGAAGACCAGAAATCTACGCCCGCGGATGCGGGCAGGACGTGGAAATAAAGAATCTCGACGGCATAGAGTGCGCGGAGTGCGGGCGCGCGGCGGCGAGGAGCACCAATTCAGTTACGACGATCTGGGCGATATCCTGGATGTGCGGGCGTGCTCGGCGGAGTGCCGGGAGCGCTGGACGGCGAAAGCGGACGCGGCGAATGCGCGGCTCAGCGCGCGGCTCGCGAAGCGCGACGCTTTGGGAAATTGTTGTCTCAGATGCATAGATCTTACGGATTTCCGCACCGGTGTGCGGGCCGCTGTATCGTCACGAACCTCAACCGCGACAGCCAGGTCCGATTCAGGAATGCGGACCACGCCGCCATACTCGAGCCGGTGGTACATGTGGTACATCATGATGAGGGAAGCCCCGCTCCAGGGAAGAGCTGCGGGCACATCGGGCGGCGTGCTGGCCGCGTTGACCGTATGTCCAGGAACGTGACACCGTTCTCGGCAAGCGGACCGATGAGTCCTCTGGAATGACCCGGAACGTCAGTCATTTTCGCGCCCGTTGTTTTGCGCCCGAAACGCCGGTCCAGTGACTTCGAAAAGCCAATCGCGCCTGCTATCGCCGAACGGTTCAAGAGTTCCGTCTGCCAGGTAAACGGAAGAGCGTTCCAGGCAATATCTCGCTGCACAATGGCTTGCTCCATTCGCTTACGTTCCTGCGCGCTGGCTTGCTCCAGATATTCATAGAGCAACCACGATCCGGTGGTCCAGACGTAACGCTCCTCACCCGTCTGCCGCAATCGTTTTCGCAATCTGGATTGCCCGAGGAAAATGTTGCTCGAAGTATGTCTTCACTACAGCAGCTTGCGTATCCAGAATAGTCTGCGCCTTCGGGCCGCTGGCAGGTGACGAGATCACCTGCCCCACGGTCTTACAGCGATTCATTTCTTCAAATCTAGCGCGCCCTCGCCGAGTTCGCGGCCGGAATAGGCGTACAATACGATTTCGATGCGGGTCAAGAACGGTTTGGTAGCCGCGGCTATATTCGGACTGACGATTGCCGCGGCTCGCGTCGCCGGACAGGGAACACCGGTCCCTCCAGCAGGAGGCGTCCGCCAAAGCGGGTTAGTTCCCGGGCAGCAGCGACCCCCTGGCGACCCCTCGCAGATCGCACGCGGGAAGACATTGTACGGCATCAGTTGCACGGGCTGCCACGGCGCAGACCTCCGGGGCGGTGACCTGGGTGGACCCAACTTACTGCGATCGCAGGTTGCGCTGAGTGACCAGGATGGCGAATTGATTCTCCCCATTATTCAGGGGAGCCGCCAAGGCATGGGCATGCCCGCCATTCCCATGAGTCCGCAGGACGGGAAAGCCGTGGCCGCCTATATTCGCAGTGTCGTGGCCACGATCGGAACACAGGGCAGGCCCCCCTCGGCCGGTCGACCGGCTCCCAGCGTGCTCGTCGGCGATGCGAGCGCAGGCCAGGCTTACTTCGCAGCCAAATGCGGGAGCTGCCACTCCGCTACCGGCGATCTGCGGGGGATCGCAACCAGAATCCCCGATCCCAAGATGCTACAAAACACCTGGGTGGCCGGCGGGAGTCGTGGCGCACGGAGTCCAGCAGCGGCGGGCGCGCCGAGCCCTCGTACAGCCACGGTCGCGGTCAAGCTTCCATCGGGAGAGGTCGTAGACGGTCGGCTCATTCGCATCGACGACTTCCTCGTCACAGTGGAGCTTGCCGGCGGATGGGTGCGCACCTTCCGCCGGGACGGCGAGGCGCCGAAGGTGGACGTCCGCGATCCGATGAAGACCCATCGGCATCTGCTGGCGGTGTACACGGACAAAGACATGCACGATGTGACTGCATACCTGGTGACCTTAAAGTGAGACGTAGAGAACTGCTACTGGCTGCGCCCTTCCTGTTGTCGCCGATCATCCTGATGGGACAGGGCAGCGGCGTGGAGCCGGCCGAGCTCACCAAGCCACTCCAGGACTCGTGGCCGACGTATAACGGCGACTATTCCGGCAAGCGCTACAGCGCGCTAACGCAGATCAATCAATCCAATGTCAAGCAACTCACGCTGGCCTGGATGACTCGAGTAACCGCGGGAGCGGGGAATCCCGCAGGCGGCGGTTTTCGAGGCGCGCGCGAGGGAGCGCCAGCCAACATCATTGTCGGGGGCGAGGGTCCGGGTGACATCAACGTCGGTGGCGGGACCATTAAGGCCTCCGCGCTCGAGGTGGACGGGGTCCTGTACTTCACGATGCCGGATAATGCCTGGGCCGTGGACGCGCGCGACGGGCGGGAATTGTGGCACTACTTTTGGAAGACCAAGGGCGGCACCCACATCGGCAATCGCGGCGTGGGCATGTGGCACAACACCCTGTTCATGGAGACGCCCGACGATTACCTGGTTTCGCTCGATGCCAAGACCGGCAAGGAGCGCTGGCACAAAGAGATTGCGGATTTGTCGCAGGGCTATTTCTCGACGCCGGCCCCGGTCGTTGCCGGGAATCATGTGATCGTGGGCACGGGTAACGATCTGGATGCGCCGGGATTTGTGGAGTCGTTTGATCCCGAAACAGGGGACCTGCAATGGAAGCTCTACACTGTGCCGATGAAGAAAGGCGATCCCGGCTTGGACACCTGGGCCAGCCTGGATGCCGCAAGACACGGCGGTGGTCAAGCCTGGGTCCCGGGCGCCTACGATCCCGAGACCAAGCTCTACATCTTCAGCACCGGCAATCCGACGCCCGCATTCACGACAGGCACCCGCGGCGAAGGAGACAACCTGTTCACCTGCGCGCTGATTGCCGTGCACGTGGATACGGGCAAGATGGCCTGGTATTTCTCTACATCGCCTCACGACATGCACGACTACGATTCCGCGCAAACTCCGGTCTTGGTCGACGGAATGTTCAACGGCAAAATGCGGAAGCTGGTGTTAACGGCGGCGCGAAATGGGTACTACTTCACTCTGGATCGCATCACCGGTGAGCGTCTGGTCACGAGTAAGTACGGGCTGTTGACGAACTGGGCCAACGGCCTGACCAAGTCCGGTGGCCCGCGGCGCGATCCCGCAAAGGACGCGACGGTTGCCGGCTCGCTTGTTTCGCCGACCTCGGACGGCACCACCAATTGGGAGCCGGCCACTTACTCTCCGGACACCGGGCTGTTATATGTCGCGGAGGACAACGAGTACTCCATTTTCTATCTGACCGACGTGGATCCACGGGGCTCCATGGGTCTTGGCGGTAAGGAAGAAGTCACCGTCGGCAGGGGCGGCAGCTACCTGACGGCGATCGATTACAAGACGGGAAAAGTCGCGTGGAGACGGCCCTATTATGGCAAAGGCGGCGGTGGCGGATTACTGACCACCGCGGGAGGGCTGCTCTTTGCAGGCGATGGCGCGGGCAACCTGGTAGCGCACGATACGGCCACGGGAAGACCGTTATGGCATACGCGAATCGGCGCGGTCACCAATGCGCCGCAGACATACATGCTGGATGCTCATCAATATCTGATCGCCGCCACCGGCGATACACTCTGGTGTTTCGTACTTTACTGAGGGTTGTTAGCAAAAGCCTTTGCGACGAATATCTCACTTAATCTCCGCAGGTTGTGCGGTGATTGGAGCCCGTAATCTCCGCATGCGCGGCAGCCCCGCGTCCTCTTGAACCCTGCGTTAAACGAGTTTCCGACGCTCAAATGGCCGGTGCAGCAGTCCTGTTCTTAGGCTTCATCCTTTTTGTTTGCTGGAAACTTGTACCGGTACCAGTTTCCATTTTGTCAACTGTATTATTACCCATAAGCTGCCCTTGGTATCGTTCTCGAAATCGGAGAAGCGCATGGCGTTAACTCGGCCGATGCGTTCGATTTGGGCAGTCGAGCAGTTGCCCGTTTGTAGCAGGATCACCTTAGGCGGAGCGCCCCAGGTGATGCTGAGACTGGCGAAATCCTTGTCTTTTGTCAGGAACGTGAACCGATGTGTCTTTGCGTACACCCAGATGGCTCCATCGGGCGTCCTGCCCAATTCGGCGGAGCTGACGTGAATTGAGCCGGGAAACAGGTCGGCAAGGCCGGCGGCGCGCCTCGGCGCAAGGTTCTCGTCAACGAGAAGCTTCAAGCACTGCGATCCTTTCCGAAATGCTAGTGAAGAATTCGTACACTGCTTGGAAGTCTTCCTTCTCCAGATAGGGGAAGTCTCTCAAAATCTCATCCTCTGTCATTCCAGATGCCAGATACGATGCGAGATCGTAGACCGTGAAGCGCAGGCCACGAATGCAGGGCTTGCCGCCCATTTTGCCGGGCTCAACGGTAATGCGTGGGTTCACACCGGCCATGGATGCACCACCACCATAATACCTTCGGAGCCGTTCCTACGAAGCGCCCGGAGCAACGTTACAAATTCCTCAGCCCCTCTACTCTCAGCAGCGGCGTTATCGAACCCTGCCGCTTCCCCCCTCGCGTGATACCGTAGATCAGAATCATGTCCACCCCCTCATCCGCATCGTTGCCCGCCATCAATCGCCAGTTTACTTTGGCCGCAAAACCTATCGGACTGCCCAAGGAATCGGACTTCAAGCTAACCGAAGTGCCCATGCCCGAGCCAAAAGAAGGCGAGGTCCTGCTCAAAACCGCGTACATCTCCGTGGACCCATACATGCGCGGGCGCATCACCGGAATCAAAACCTACGCGGACCCGATCCTGGTCGGTGATGTCATGATTGGCGGCTCCGTTGGCCAGGTGGTCAAGTCGATGAGTCCGGCTTTCCAGGTTGGCGATTTCGCGGTTGGCTTTTGGGGCTGGCGCGAGTATGGCGTGGAATCCTCGAAATCCTTGCAGAAGCTGAACCCGGCGCTGGCCCCCGTTTCGCTCGCGCTCGGATTGCTGGGAATGCCCGGCATGACCGCGTATTTCGGCTTCCTCGATCTATGCAACCCGAAGCCAGGTGAAACGGTCGTGGTCTCGGGAGCCGCCGGTGCGGTTGGGTCCATCGTTGGTCAGATCGCGAAGATCAAGGAGTGCCGCGTGATCGGCATTGCGGGCGCCGATGAGAAGATTTCCTACATCGTCGACGAGCTTGGCTTCGACGCGGCATTCAACTACAAAACCACCAAGGACTACAGCGCCAAGCTGAAGGAGCTTTGTCCAAAAGGAATCGATTGCTACTTCGATAACGTCGGCGGAGCCATCACGGATGCGGTGGTCCCGCTGCTCAACACGTTCGCGCGCGTCTCTATCTGCGGCCAGATTTCGCAATACAATCTGGAGAAGCCGGAGCCCGGCCCGCGCCTGCTGCCCTACATACTGATCAAGCAGGCCCGCGTGGAAGGATTCATCGTAATGCGCTTTGCCAGTCGCTTCCGCGAAGGTTTCGAACAGATGGCGACATGGCTCCGCGACGGCAAGCTGAAGTACCAGGAACACGTCGTCGATGGATTTGAGAACACTCCGAAGGCGTTCATCGGGATGCTACAGGGCGAGAATACGGGCAAGATGCTGGTGAAGGTATAGCGGCGCAACGGCCGCTATAGAATCAGCCTCACCGGCGCTTCCCAGAAAGCCGCTTTCTGCGTACTCGGATCCAACACTGTCACCTGGCAGTTGTACTCGCCCGGCGGCAGCTTGCTCAGCGATAAGCTGAACTTCAGCGCAACCGTCTTCAGGCGATTGTTCGATCCCTCGGTGACCGCTAACGGTGGAGTCTCAAACGCCTTCGCGTGCCCGCGATAGAACGTCACGAACCCGATCAAAGGCTGGACGCTCGGGGCCGATGGCTGATAGGCCTGCAAATAGACGAACATCTCCCGCGCCTTGCTGAAAACCCGCGTCACGCTTGGGATCAGTTTCTGACCGTCCTGCACCAGCGGATTCGCGATTTCCGCACGATCCTTCATTTTGAGCGCGTTGTAAATTGCGTCCTTCAGCTCGACACGCTGGCTGCTCAGGACTACCGAGCTGATCGGGATTCGCTTTTCCTCTTTGTTCAGGTTGGGGATCAGGAATTTCGCCTGATACGTTCCGATGCGGCCGGTCTCCGCATCGCGCGCGAGAAATTTGACGCTGTATTTCCCTGGAAGCAACGTGAAGCCGGTGTCGTACTCGATGGGCCGCTTTGCCAGCTCGCTCACGGTGGCATCGCTCAGCTTGATGTCCACCTTCTCGCGCAGGTTTTGAATCGTGGAGCCGTATTCGTCCTTCACTTCGCCAATGAAATCGATGCGGGTATGTTCCGCGCCGTTGCGCCGGGCGAGCGCCAGCTCACTGCCGGGAATCTTCACCACCAGCGGCACAAAATATTCGGCTCGATTCAGTTGGAAATAATCGACCTCCATGGCAATCGTGAGCTCGGTGATCGGGTCACCCAGCATCAATGCGTCTTCGAGTTGGCGTTCCTTGTCGGCGGTGCTGAACTTGGCGAACTGTTTTCCGGTAAAGTAACCCTGGCGGTAATCGAGACTGGCGGAGAGCCCGTTAGTGAGTGAAATCTTGATGCGCCGGAATTTGCCATCCAACGCGGCGTTGCTCGTGTAATAGCCGAGGATGTAGTAACTCGATTGCGCCTTCTGCGCTTGGCGGATGCCCGCCGCGAGATCGTTACTATCGAGCAGAGCCTTTCCGCCGGTATCCGCGGCCAGACTCCACAACGTGTCCTGTGAGCGCTGAAAATTGGTTTGGACCGCGAGCGCGGACGCGCCGGTGTACATGCCAATGCCGCCCGGCGAGCCTTTGGTCGCATCGCCCAGCGGAGCTTGCGCCATCAGGCCGCGCGCATCGATAGGCCAGAAGGACACGCCCGCGCGAATGGCGGCGTTGATGGTGGCGTGCAGTTGCGCCTGGTTATCTACGCCGTTGAGCCGCAGGCCGCTCGCAAAATAGATCAGCGATTTCTTTTCGCTGAGCCGCCCCAACATCTTGGCCGCGGTCTGCAGCGCCGACAACTGGCGGTCCGTGTTGAAGATGTTGAACTCGCCGTCATCCTGTCCGAAGGCGGCTCCGGTGTCGGCAGCGGCAGCGTCGGCAACGTTCTCATCCAGGCCCTCGCCTTCTCCGACAATCATGGTCTGGAGAATGCTTAAGAGACGATCGCGGTTGGCTGTGAAGTCCTGGAGCACCTGGACGGCGCCCCCGCCGAACAGCATGATCGCGGCGAGATCGTCGCGTGTCATCTGATTACGTATAAACTTCTGGGCGGCTGTGAGCGCGCGCACCTGGTCAGGCACCTGCATCGCGGTCATGTCGAAGTAAAGTGCTAGCAGGCGATGATCGCGATAGCGCATATTGCCGGGCGCCTCGGCCGCGATCTGGGTGTGAGGCAGGCGCTGCAGCGGCTCGGCTCTACCCCGATCAGGCGGCGGATCAGGCGCCGAATCAAGCGCCGGATTGGGCAGGGCTGCCGGCGCGGCGGCAACTTCCTGCAGCTTCTGAAATTCGAAGAAGCGAATGGTTTGCGGCACTCCGTCTTCCGTCACCGTAAAGTCTTTTGCCGTGAGGCCAACAACGGGGCCGCCGTTCTTTGCGTTCACCACTACCGTTTCGATGACGAGCTGCGCTCCGGTCTGAAATGTCGCGGTTTCTTTCGGACCCAAGGGAACGTTTTGTCCAACCTGCTGCGCGGCCACGGTTGAGATGAGCAACCAAGGAATCAGTCTACACATCCTCAAAATCTCGCCCTCAGCGTAGTCTGCACGCTGCGCATCGCATTTGCCGCCGCAGGCAAGCCGAACTGTGAACTGGTCACCGTAGTATTCCAATTGATAAACGTAACGCTATTCAGAGCGTTCACAGAATCCACCCGCAAATCCAGACTGACCCGATCGGCCACCCGGAAGGTCCGGCCCAGCGAGGCATTGAACGAGAACTGAGCTGGCCCGACGATCGAATCCCGCCCCGCATTTCCCCATCGTCCAGGCGCGGGCGCGGCGTAAGCCGAAGGGTTCAGAAACAACCCCGGGGGGGCATCATACAGCGGGGCGCCCGTGTAATCCGGCCGGATGCTTCCGGTAACTCCCGTTCCGTTAACAGCCGCGAGATAAATCGGCGTGAGAGGGAAACCGCTGCCTGCCGTGATCTGAGTGGTCACGGTCCATTCCTTCAGGAGAGCGGCGATCCGGCCTCCAGCTAGCGCTCCGCCGCCGATGCCCATGCCGGTGGTGTACTGCAGTTGCAAGCTGAGCGCATGGCGTTGATCGAAGTTCGAAAGGCCGCGCTCCGCTCTCAGGTCCAACCAATCTTGCGCGATCACGGAGCCGCCCTGGCCTCTGCCTCCCAACGCGGCGTCGTCGATCGACTTCGACAAGGTGTACTGCAGGCTTCCGGTGAACCCGCTGTGCAACCGGCGCCGCAACTGAATCTGGCCTGATTCGCGCGTAGAGTTTCCGTTCGACGTGAGATAGGCAAAGCCCCTGGGACAGGTGGGGCACAGGTTCACCGCGCCATTGGGATACGTGTTGGGCAGGAACATCTGCACACCGCGAGTGCCCTTGACGCCGAGATAGGTCGCCGTCATGACGAGCGCGCCGGGCAGGTCTCGCTGCACCGAGAGTTGCCAGTTATGCGCGTAGCCAACGCGGAAGTAGGGATCGATCGCGAAAGTGTTGGGTGTGATGCCGGGAGAGACGTTGAAGCCGTTCGCGAGAGTGAGCGGATCGGCGGGGCTGTTTTGCACGCTTAGGCTTTTTGAGAGCGGTGATTGCTGTGCCATCTGGGTCGCGATGCTTTGGTACACCGAGCTGTTGTAATAGAGGCCGTATCCGGCGCGCACAATCGTGGATGACGCTGAGAAAGGACGCCACGACACCGCGACGCGTGGCTGGAACCCATGTTTGTCCGGATAGACCAGCGAGTCGGGATAATTCTGACCGGTGAGCGAGCCGAGTGGATTGCGCGCCACCACCGGCACCTCCGCGCTGAAGCCCGGCGCAAGATCCAGGTTCACCAACCGGCCATACAGCTCTGTGATTGGCGAGCCGTATTCCCAGCGCACTCCGGCATTCACCGTTAAGCCCGGACTGATTCGCCAGTCGTCGGTGATATAAGCGTCATTGGCCCAGGCGCGCAGATATTTGCCGGCGTTCCCGAAAGCGATCGCGCTGGTGTCGGGAATGCCGAGCAGAAAACCGGCGAAGTCGGAGCCGGTTCCCGAGGCGCCGGTAAAAGTGAACGTTCCCCGCGCGTCTTGTTGCGAAAGCAGGTTGAATTGCTGCCTGCGGAGATCGCCACCCATATAGAGGTTGTGACGCCCGCGATTCCAGAAAGCGGCAAGGGACAGGGCGCTGGTCTGATTCCGCGTGAACGACTGGCCGGCATCCGAGAGTCCGGCGACGCCGCTCGAAAAAATGAGATTGGGCGGACCCCAGTTCAGAGGGTCCTGGTTGTTGCCGGAGATGCCCGCCAGCCCCGAGATGTTCACACGATTCTCGAAAAACGGCGTAATGCGGGTCGCCAGCCGGCTGAACTGGTACCCAAGATTGAACGACAGCCTCGTGGTGAGATTATGCCTCCAATTAACGCTCGTGTTGATACCGGCGGTGTCCGTGGTATCGAGGAAACCGAACAGGTTCGTGCTGTCCGCGCGAGTGCTCTGGTAGGCGAAAGTCCCGGAAAGCTGATCCTTGCGGCTGATTGTCTTGTTGAAGCGCGTCTGCAGGCTGTCCTGATGAGTGACCCCAACCAGCGCGACCTGATAGTTGTAGCGCGCGTTGGCATCGAAATTAGGAAGCGGGTACAGGTTGAGCAGAGCCTTCGCCTGGCGGCTGATCCGGTCCTGTGGAATCCGGTTGTTGGCGAACGGCGATCCGGTATTTGGATCGAAGATCCGGGTAGCCGATTGGGAGAAATCTCCGTTGCGTTCCGCCTCAGTAGGCATACGGCCCGGCTGCGTATCCGCATTTAGGTTGCGAGTCCACTGGTAATTCAGGAAGAAATTGGGTCCGTTTCGGAGCAGATGTGGAATCTTGAGCGGCCCGCCAAACGCCAGCACGGCGGTCAGGTGGTTATACGCAGGCTGGGGCGTGTCCTGGCCCGTGAAAGAAAATGCACGGGCATCCAACGCGGAGTTGTCCACGATCAGGCCGATGTTGCCGTTGTACAGTGAGCCGGACCCTTTGCGCGCATTGCCGAACGCAGCGGCCAACGAAAAGAGCGAGCTCGCGCTATTGTTCGTGCTGCCGTTGATGAGGAAGCCGTCGGCGGCGCGCTGATTCAGCTCGGCGGCGGTCTCGATGTTGGATGCGGTTGTATCTGTTCGCGCCGGCGCCGGCGCGGATTTGGCCGCGTTTACCTCGGTTTTTTGGAAAGCAGCGGGCGGTGCGGAGCTGGCCTTCATCTCCTGCAACGGAAGCAACTTCAATTCCCATACGGGACCAGGTGCTCCCTCGGCCGGCGCGAAGCACTGCATCTCGATTCGAATGGTCCAAACTCCGTCAGCCAGATCGGGAAACGAATACATACCCTGCTGGTCCGTGATGGTGGACAGGTTCCTCTGTTCATCGCCGCCTGCAGGGAGAGCCGTAACCGTAGCGCCCGGGAGCGGCAGCCCGCCGAACGTAACCTGTCCATGATGTTCGGAGGCGGCGAGCACGGAGACTGACAGCCAGAACACCCGAAACCAGTCCCTAACGGTCATGGTTCTGTAACGCACCGACCCGAACTGAGCCGCGACCGTCAGGGAGCGGTTTGCCAATCATTTCTCAGCACCTAATTCTCAGTGGCCTTTTCAATCCGATCGATCACGATGATCTCAACCGGCCCCTTCTGCCCTTCCAGCTTGAGTCCAAGCTGGTCCTGCAACGCAGTAAAGATAGATGGACCAGACGAGTCGATCGGCGCCGCCGCTTCCCCACCTCCCTCTTTCGGACCGGGACCCTGGCTCTCGTCCGGAGTCCATTCGAGCTTGATATCGTACTGTCCCTTGAGTCCCGTCTTATCGGTGACGGATCGCCCCAACTGCTGCGAGAGTTGGGTGGCCAGCATCGTCATGGCCATCTGCTGTCCGTTAATCATTCCTCGGCCCATCCGGGTCATCGCCCCCTTGCCGCCACCCGCGCTTTCCTGGAGTTTAGGCCCGTTCTTTCCAACCACCAGAGCGTACATCGGAAGCTCCTTCGTATCGCGGTGCATTTCCATTTTGAAGCGATCCTTCAGTAGAGCTTGTATCAGCGGCTTCAGTTGCTCCGGCGTGGTGGCGCCTTCCGCTTTTGCATTGATGTCATATCGCTCCGAGCCGATCCATCCAGGTCCGCCCGAGATCTGAAAGTCCCTCACGCCATAGGCCTGCTGGATGAGGAATCTCACGGTGACATTCTTCGCCACAAGCCTGCCGCCGGGCGCAATCTGGACTTGTGACATTCGTCCTCCCGAAGCGACGGGTTTGATGGACGCCACGTCGAATTCTTTCGGAGGAGTATTGGGTTCCTGAGCCCATCCGAACATGCAAGAGCATTTTCTCATCGAAGAATGAGCCTGGATAAGAGGCGGAGCGGTCCGGCGCTGGGACTCCTTTCTGATTTGGTGTTAGCGGGTAGAAACTGCTTCGTTTTTGCATCCTTGCGCGTCTCTTCGG
>JBPCOQ010000048.1:0-4905 GCA_051000095.1 Bryobacteraceae bacterium
CCAAACGGCGTCAGGGCCTGCTCCGTCTCCCTCAACTCCACCTTACGCCCGTCGAATATCCGCGTCCCTTCAGCTTCCATGCTGTCAGTTTACGCGCCTACCCTCCAACTTCGGAATTCAGGTTAAAGGGAACCATCCGGCTGGCCTCGTCTCGCCGCCGCTCGAATCCGTTCAGTCCGCCACCTCAGCGGACCTGGTTCGGTTCCACGCCGCGCACTACCTCCCCAACAACGCCATCGTCGCCGTTGTGGGAGATGTCACGATGGCGCAACTGCGGCCCAAAATCGAGCGGGCGTTCGGAAATTGGAAGCGCGGCGAGATCCCGCAAACAGCGATCCCGGCCCCACCGGCTCCCAGCGCGGCGAAGATTCATTTGATCGACCGTCCGGGCTCGGTACAGGCCGTCATTCATCTCGGAGACCTGTCGCTCGAACGTTCCGGCCCCGATTATTTCCCAGTATTAGTCATGGACAAGATCGTCGGGGGCGGCCCGGCGGCGCGCCTGTTCATGAATCTTCGGGAGAATAAAGGCTACACCTACGGCGCTTATAGCGTGCTGACCGCTTCGAAATTCCGAGGCGTCTGGGAAGCCAATGCGCAAGTCCGGACGGCGGTGGCCGACGGCTCCATGCACGAGTTCATGAGCGAGCTCAACCGCATCCGGGATGAGCGAGTATCGGCAGCGGAACTCGATCAGATTAAGCGAGCGCTGGTGGGTACCTTCGCGCTTTCCCTGGAACAACCGCAAACACTGCTTCAGAATATCGTCACGGAAAAGCTCTACGGCTTTCCGGCGGATTACTGGGACCAATATCCGCAAAGGGTGTCCGCGGTGACGGCCGGCGACATCCAGCGCGTCGCCCGCAAGTACGTGGATCTCGACCACCTGCAGACGGTCGTGGTGGGCGATGCGGCGCAGCTTCGCGCGGTGCTGGCGAAATACGGGACTGTCGAAGCCTACGATCCAGAAGACAAGCCGGTAGCAGGTTTTACACCCCAGGAAAAGGAGAGCTTCAAGAAAGACATCGACCAGATTGCGAAGAAACTGATCGCGAACGCTACGCTCAAGCCAACCGGCATTGGCTGGATCAACATTACCAAAGCCGGTAAGCCGGAGGAAACCCTTGACATGTACAACGGCGACCCGGGCGTCTGTTATTTCTTATTGAAAGCTTACGCCGCAACCGGTGAGAAAGCGGATCTGGAAGCCGCGAAGAAAGGCATGGCGTATATTTTGAGCCAGGCCAAGAGCGATGAAAAAGGTCTTTACTTCAACCAGCACTTGAACGGGCTGTTCGAAGGTAACGCGGGGCCTGGCTATCTCTTTCTGTACGCCCACCATGTGACTGGCGGCAAGAGCTACTTGAAGACTGCCGAGGATATCGCCCACCGCATCGTCGCGGCTCCAGAAGTGGGTCAGGACAGTAGCTCGGATATCATCTCCGGCGCGGCTGGAACAGGGCTGTTCCTGTTGAAGATGTATCAGATCACGAACCGGCCGGAGTATCTGCAGGGTGCGGAACGGTTGGGTGACTTCATCGTGGATAAGGCCGAGCCTCAGGAGCGCGGAGTTAAATGGAAGGTTAGGGGCAGGGGTCTGGAATTCTATTTCGTCGGCTTCTCGCATGGGCCGGCGGGGATCGGCTATTATCTCGACCGCCTCTATCGCGTCAGTAAGAACGAAAAGTACCGGCAGTATGCGGACAAAGCCATGGACTACATCGAAGCCATTGCCATCCCGGAAAAAAACTACGTGAAGTGGTACCACGATGAGGAGGCCAGAAAGACGCGCTTTTCATCCCAGTGGTGCCATGGCGCGCCCGGCATGGACCCCTTCTTCCTGGAGCTGTACACGAGAACGAAAGAGCCGAAGTACCTCGATTGGGCCGACAAGAACACAAAATATCTTCTCGATCAGGGCGTCAATGTCAGAAAGAACGCCAACGTGTGCCACGGAATTAGCGGCAATACGGCCGCGTTGTACATGATGTACGAGGCAACCGGTAAGCCCGCGTATTTCGATGAAATCCGCAACGCGGTTCAGCTTCTCGATCAGACGGTGCAAAAACAGCCGGATGGATTCTATTGGGAAGCGCTAGGCTACAAACCCGACTACAGCTACATGACGGGTCTGGCCGGGATCGGTGACTTCTACGTGCTGCTCTATTCGAACGGTAAGCTCAACATGCTAGGCCCGCTTGGGTACGGAGACGATCTATAAGCTGAGCAGATCCCGCGGCGGCAAAGTAATATAGATCCATGCGCCTACTTGTAGCCTTGTTCTGTTTCGCTCCTGTGTTTGCCCAACAGCCGCCGGAGGCTCCTCACCCTCCACAGCGGCAACGGCCAGCGCCAACGAACCTCAAGCTGCTGGAACCAACCAATCTGATCCCGACCATGCGCGCCTTCGCGAGCGCGTTAGGCGTGGAGTGCAATCATTGCCACGTGCAAGGCAACTTTGCAAGTGACGACAAGCCGCAGAAGGAAGTGGCGCGCAAGATGATTGTGATGGCCCGCCAGATCAACACGAATTTCTCCGACGGCAAAATGCATGTTACATGCTACACCTGCCATCGCGGCGCGTTAGAGCCGTTGACCGCGCAGGCCGCAGGTGCGACGCCGGCCACGCCTCCCGCTGCGCGTTAGGAGTTCCACAGTAGAACGCAGGCGAACGAGATCGCCCGCGCCACGTTCCTCGTGCTAAAAATGAATCTATGGTACGTCCCGTTCGGCTGAATTCTGGAGGCAAACAACATGGTGAACTGTCCGAGTTGCGACGCGGTAATGGATATCGATGAAGAAGATTTGGACGAGGGTGACGCGCTGTCGTGCGACGAGTGTGGAGCAAACCTGAGCGTTGCCAGTCTCGATCCCCTGGAACTCGAATCGCTGGACGAGGAAGAAGAGGACGAGGAAGAAGAAGATTCCGATTTTGACGCCGATGAAGATGAGGAGGAAGACGAAGACGAGGATGATGAGGAGTGGAAGTAGGGCGGGCCTGATCCTGCTGCTGTGCGCTTTCGCCGCGGCAGCCGGGAGCAAGAAGAAGGCCGCCGAGCCCTATGCGGTGGTGGGCGGAACCGTGTTCCGGGATCCGGGATTAGCGTTCCCGGAAGCCCAAGTCACCTTAACCTCCGATCCGGAAGCCGGGCAGGCGCCCTCGATCGTTAAGAAATTGACAGCCGTTTCGGACCAGCGGGGTGAGTTTGCATTCCGCGTGCCGGTTACCGCGATGCGGTATACCATCCGGGCAGTGGCCAAGGGCTACGCTCCTCAACAGAAATCGGTTTCAGTCGAAGGAGAACAGCGAGTGGATGCAACCTTCACCCTTGAGCCGGAATCGAAGTAGTAGGGGACTGCTATGAAAACGAAGACCCATTTTGTGTCCGCGATTCTGATCCTGCTAGCGGTTGCCGGGGTCTTGCTCGCGCAGGACAAGAAACTCAACGAAGATCCGAATACCCGCTCCGTGGAAGGAATCGTCACCGACGCCGGCGGCAAGCCTGTGCAGGCCGCGGTAGTCCAACTCAAGGATTCAAAGACGCTGCAGATTCGCTCCTTCTACACAACCCAGGAGGGCGCATATCACTTTTCCGGATTGAATACCAATGTCGATTACGAGTTGAAGGCCGATCATAACGGCTCATCGAGCGGGGTGAAAAACCTTAGCAACTTCGACAGTCGCAAGACCGCTACAGTAAATCTGAAGATTAAATAATCTGAAATCCACTATGAAGCGGCTGCTAGCGTTATCCCTGCTGATTGGCGCGGTAGTCTCAGCGCAGGAGTTCAAGCTTGGTTCCAAGATCTCCGGGTTCAACGTTCAGGACCTCAGTGGACGCACAGTGGGGTTTTCAGAGTTGAAGGGTGATGTCACGGTGGTCACTTTCATCTCGGTCCAGTGCCCTGTGTCGAACGCTTATACCGGCCGGATGAACGCAATCTACAAAGATTACAGTCCGAAGCGGGTGAAGTTCATTTTTGTGAATGCGAATCGAACCGAGCCGGCGGCCGCGGTGGAAGAGCACGCAAAGGCGGTTGGCTTCGTTTTTCCAGTTTACAAAGATGTCAACAACGAACTAGCGGACCGGTTCAACGCGCAGGTCACTCCGGAGAGTTACGTGATCGACAGCACCGGAACCATCCGCTATCACGGGTCAATCGACGATAGCCAAAACGTGGCCCGCGTTCAGAAGCAGGGCTTGCGGCTGGCCTTGGATGCCGTGCTGGCGGGCTCGGCCGTGAGCGTGCCCGAGGCCAAGGCGTTCGGATGCTCGATCAAGCGCATTCGCAAGGTGACATGGGTGCTGCCGGTTGCTCTCCTGGTCGCGATGCTCTTGCCGGTCGATGAGACGGGCTTTCAGAAGCTGACTACCGCCCACCAGGGCAAAGTGGTTTTATACGAGTTCTGGGCGACGTGGTGCGAGCCCTGCCGGGCTGAAATGCCCAAGCTGATTGCTCTGCAGGCGAAACTGAAAGCACGGGGCTTCGAGCTGGTTACGATCTCCGCGGATGAACCCGAACAACAGACCACCGCGAAAAAGTTGCTGACTCAATCCGGCGCGCCCGCCCCCGCCTACCGGAAAGAGGCGAAGGACGACGGCAAATTCATCAACGCGATCGACCCTAAGTGGAGCGGCGCGCTGCCGGCTCTGTTCCTGTACGATCGCAATGGGAAAAAGGTGCGATCATTCATTGGGGAAACAGAGATCGGTGTGATTGAAGTAGCAATACAGAAGCTGCTCTGATTACGTACCACACAGGCAAGAATGCCTGTGTCTGGAGTTTCTACATATTTGTCAGGCTGCGGCCGCCTTGACCAGAGCTTCTTCAGTGATTTTGAAGCCGAATGGCGCCAGTAGTTGCTTGTTCTGCGCCATTTCGGTGCGCAGGAGGGTTATCAGA
>JBPCOQ010000056.1:0-7070 GCA_051000095.1 Bryobacteraceae bacterium
GGACAAACACCGGGTCGCCCCGACAGGCGGCACAAACCAACCGCCTGTCATACGATGCGCCACGAGTATGGGCCAGCCGACAGGCGGCACAAACACCGGGCCGCCCGACAGGCGGCACAAACCGACCGCCTGTCCCCACGATGCGCCACGAGCTACGGCCCAGCCGACAGGCGGCACAAACACCGGGCCGCCCCGACAGGCGGCACAAACCGACCGCCTGTCATACGATGCACCACGAGCTACGGCCCAGCCGACAGGCGGCACAAACCCCGGCAGGCGGCACGAACACCGGGTCGCCCGACAGGCGGCACAAACCGACCGCTCAATGCTTACTTACGTCTTTGCAAAAATGTGGAGCAGGTCTCCGACCGGCTCGCGTTCCAGTGGCGAATCCCTAAAACACCGCCTTCGGCGAGCAGGTCGGGGACCTGCTCCACGAGCTACGAGCTATTTTCGAGACGAAGCGTGTTCTACCGGCTAGACTGGGATTATGCAGGATGTGTTGCGTATCGCCGATCGCGCTTTTCAATCGCGTCTATTTGTAGGCACGGGAAAGTATCGAAGCAATCACGAAATGGCCCGGTGCCACGCGGCGTCGGGCGCGGAGGTCGTGACGGTCGCGATCCGGCGCGTGAATCTGACAGACCGGTCCAAGGAATCGCTGATTGATTTTATCGACCGGTCGAAGATTTTCATTCTCCCGAACACGGCGGCTTGCTATACCGCTGACGACGCGATCCGGACGGCGCGGCTGGCGCGCGAGGTGGGGCTCTCGAATTGGGTGAAGCTCGAGGTGATTGGCGACGAGAAAACGCTATTCCCGGACAATGAAGGCTTGCTCGAAGCGACGCGCGTTCTCGTCAAGGAAGGATTCGTCGTGTTGCCCTATACCAACGACGATTTGATCAATGCTCGTAAGCTGATCGATGCGGGAGCGGCGGCGGTGATGCCGCTGGGCGCGCCCATCGGATCGGGGCTCGGCATTCAGAATATGACGAACTTGCGGATCATGCGCGAGGCGATTACGGAAGTGCCCCTGATCGTCGATGCCGGAGTTGGGACCGCTTCGGACGCAGCCATTGCCATGGAGATGGGCTTCGACGGCGTGCTGATGAATACGGCGATTGCGGCAGCGGACGATTCGGAGAAAATGGCGCATGCCATGCGGCTCGCGGTCGAGGCCGGCCGGTTAGCTTTCCTGGCTGGACGGATGCCCAGGAAGCTGTATGCGAGCGCGAGTAGTCCGATGGTGGGGGTTATTGGGACAAGCTCTCCGGAAATCCATCGCTAAGTGGTTGATTCTGAGTGGGGCGGTCCTTCAGACTGCGCTTCAGAGGGCGGGCTGAAGCCCACCCCACTCATTTCCAACGGTTGTTGCGGTACCAGTCCACTGTGACGGCTAGCCCAGTCTCGAAATCCATCTCCGGAGCCCAGCCCGTTTCACGCATCAGCTTGGCGCTTGAAAGCGCGTAGCGGCGGTCGTGCCCCGCTCGGTCTGTCACATATTGGATCAAGCTGCGCGGCTTGCCGGTTGCTTCGAGAATCTTCTCGACTACCGTTTTATTCGGGAGCGAGCGGTTACCGCCGATGTTGTAGATCTCTCCTTCACGGCCTCTTTCCAGAATGGCGCGGATGGCCCGGCAGTGATCTTCGACATAGAGCCAATCGCGAATCTGTTGCCCATCTCCATACACCGGCAAAGGCCGGTCTTCGAGCGCGTTCGAGATCATGAGCGGTATCAATTTCTCCGGATACTGGTAGGGACCATAATTGTTTGACGCCCTTGTCACCACGACAGGCGTTTTGTAGGTCTTGAAATACGCCAGCGCCAACAGGTCGGATCCCGCTTTGGCAGCCGAATAGGGGCTGCTGGTGTTCAGCGGATAACCTTCGTCGGCCTCGCGCGGCGGATCGATGCTGCCGTACACCTCATCGGTCGAGACGTGTACGAACCGGCCGATCCCATGGGAACGGGCAGCTTCGAGCAGCGTGAAGGTTCCTCGCAAGTTCGTTTCAAAGACCGGTAGTGGAGAGAAGATGCTGCGGTCCACGTGGGACTCGGCGGCGAAATGCACGATTGCATCCGGCCGGAACTCTTCAAAAATCCGATTCACGAGCGGCCCGTCGCAGATATCGCCTTTGATGAAACGGTAGCCCGGATTGTCCGCGACAGACGCGAGGTTTTCGAGGTTGCCCGCGTAGGTGAGCTTATCGAGATTCGCAATCTCGAACGAACCGGATTTCAGAGCGAGGCGCACAAAACAGGAGCCGATGAACCCCGCGCCTCCGGTGACAAGAATCTTCATTCGACTACTAGTGTAGTGGTTAGTTCCGGACGAACTGCCGACTGACGTACCGTCCAGCCGGTGACCGTCCCGATCGCTCGAGTACGCAGCGAGTGATTTGCGGAATCGCAGGCAGACGGGAACGTCTGTATACTAGATCTTTGTTTCTTTGCACGGCGCGACAATTTCGCAACTGTAGCGCGGACAGTCGTGCTGTCTGCGTCCAGCCGCGGTTGCAGGCGACCCAAACACCGGGTCTCCGGGCAGGCGGCAAACCCCGACCGCCTGCCCCACGGGTGCCACACTGATGAAAAAATATCTCGCCCTCGCGGGTTTCTTTTCCACAATTGCGTTTTCGCAGGATGCTCCCAAGCCCGATCTGCTGAAGAATCTCAAATTCCGCGAAATCGGCCCGGCCAATATGGGCGGCCGCATCGACGATTACGCCGTGGTCGAAAGCAACCCGAACATCGTCTACGCGGCCACCGCGTCGGGCGGGCTCTGGAAAAGTGTCAATAGCGGGATTTCGTGGACGCCGGTTTTTGACGATCAGGCTGTCTCGACGATCGGCGATGTCACGGTTGCCCAGTCGGCGCCCGACACGGTGTGGGTGGGCAGCGGCGAGGCCAATAATCGCCAGAGCTCGTCCTGGGGCAACGGAGTATACAAATCGGCCGACGGCGGCAAGACGTGGGCCAACATGGGCCTGAAGGAGACTTTTCACATACCGCGAATCGTCATCCACCCCTCGAACGCGAACGTCGTTTATGTGGCCGCGCAGGGTGATCTATGGGGATCGAACGAAGAACGCGGCGTCTTCAAGACAAGTGACGGCGGCAAGACATGGGCCAAGGTTCTTTACATCAATTCGGACACCGGCGTGAACGACCTGGTGATGGATCCGATGAACCCGGATACCCTTTACGCCGCGGCGTACCAGCGGCGCCGCACCGCGTTTGGCATGAACGGCGGCGGTCCGGGCAGCGGCATTTATCGCAGCACCGATGGCGGCGTCACCTGGAAGAAGCTGTCGAAGGGACTTCCGAAAGGCGATCTGGGCCGCATTGGCCTGGATGTCTACCGCCGCAACGGGAACATTGTGTATGCCACGGTGGAAGCCGAAGAATCGGGTCTTTACCGCACGGAAGACAAAGGCGAAACGTGGGTCAAGATGAGCAATACCAATCCGCGGCCCATGTATTTCAGCCAGGTCCGCATCGACCCGAATAACGATCAGCGCATCTGGGTGGCCGGCGTGCAAATGAACTATTCGGAAGACGGGGGCAAAACGTTCGTCACCAACCGGATTACCCGGATCCATGTGGATTTTCACGCCATCTGGATCGACCCGGCGAACTCCGACAACATGATCGTGGGCTGCGATGGCGGCATCCACTTCAGCCGCGACCGGGGCAGGTCCTGGGACTCGCGCGAACAGATCGCGATCGCGCAGTTTTATGAGATCGCTTATGACATGGCAAAGCCGTACAAAGTCTGCGGCGGACTGCAGGACAACAGTACCTGGTGCGGGCCCAGCGCGACCACCAACATCCGCGGCATCACCAACGAGGATTGGTACACGGTGCAGGGGGGAGACGGTTTCTATGCGCAGATCGATCCCGAGGAGCCTTACATCGTTTACGCGGAATCGCAGGACGGTAACTTGGTGCGCCGGGATCTGCGAACGCATGAGGCGCGCAGCATCCGTCCGCGCGAGGAGGACGACAAGTCGGCGCGCTTCCGGTTCCAGTGGAACTCGCCGGTGGTGGTTTCCAAGCACGACCGCAAAACGCTTTATTATGGCGGAAACTATGTTTTCAAAAGCACCGACCAGGGCGACAACTGGAAGCGCATCTCACCCGATCTCACTTCCAACGTGAACCGCAGAACACTCAGCATTATGGGCATGAAGGTGGAAGATCGCAAGATGCTCTCCCGCAACGATGGCGTCGGCTCGTTCCCCACGATCACCACGCTGAGTGAGTCGCCAACCCGCGCCGGGATACTATGGGCCGGAACCGACGATGGCAATCTGCAGGTCAGCCGCGATGGCGAAACCTGGAAGAGCGTGATTGCCAACGTGCCGGGCGTGCCGAAAGGGACCTATGTCAGCCGCGTCCTGCCGTCGGCATTCGATGCGGGCACGGCCTATGCCGCGTTCGACGGCCATCGCTCCGGCGATTTCAAGGTGTACCTGTTCAAGACGGCGGATTACGGCGCCACCTGGAAGCCGATTACGAACGGGATCTCCGCCGAAGCAGGGACACTGCACGTAATTCGTGAGCATCCGCGCAACCGCAACCTGCTGTTCGCCGGTTGCGAGTTTGGACTGTACACTTCCTTCGATGGCGGCGGCAACTGGCAGGAGTTAAAGAACAATCTGCCGCGAGTGCCGGTGGACGATATCGCGATCCACCCGCGCGAAAACGATTTGATCCTGGCGACGCACGGCCGGTCCGTGTGGATTCTGGACTCGATCGCCGCGCTCGAGCACATGGACGCCAGGATCGCCGGCAGCGCGCTCGAAATGTTCGACGTTCGTCCGGCCACGATGTGGCGCTTGGCGCGCACGCGTGACTTCGATGGCCATGACGTGTTCATTGGTAAGAATCCGCCGGCAGGCGCGATCATCGACTTTTGGACCAAGAGCAAGCCCGAGGTGAAGGACGTCAAGATCTCGGTTCTCGATTCCGCCGGGAAAGCGGTGGCCACGATCAAACCGGCCGCGCTGGATGCCGGAGTGAACCGGGTGATTTGGAACCTGCGGGCCGATCGCGCCTTTCCGCCCACGCCGCAAGAAGTAGCCATAGCGGCTCGGTTTGCCGCCGCGGGCGGCGACGCTCCGAACCTGCTGAATGGCCCCATGATCGATCCGGGCGAGTACACGGTCGAGATCGCTATCGGACCGGACAAAGCGTCGAAGAAGATCGTAGTGGAAGAAGATCCGCGGATCGCCTGGTTCTCCGCCGGCGACCGGGTAAAACGGCGCGCCGCCGTCGACGAGCTCGTCGGGATGAGCAAACAGGCCGACGCGCTGCGGAAGAGGTTCACGGCCGCCGATTCCGGGATCACGGCTCTGCGAAGCTCCTGGAAAAAACCGGATGCAGCCAAGGTGGACGATTCCGTCAAGCGGATGGCAGACAGTGTCGCGAAAACTCTGGACCAGATGCGGCCCCTGTTTGCGTCGCGTAACTTCTTCGAGGCCCCGACTCCGGAGGAGCGCAAAGCGGAACTGGAGAAGCCCGAGCCCGATTTTGTGCTGCCAGCGCTAGCGCAACGGATCTCGCAAATGATCCAGGGAATCGAGAACTTCGCCGCCGCGCCCGCCGACAGCCAGATGAAGCAGATTGCGGTGATCCAGACGGCGCTGGCCGATGCTACCCGGCAAACGGACGGTCTGCGCGATCAGGTGATCAAGCTGAACGAGGCGATGAACGCCGCGAAAGTGCCGTTCGTGCCGGTGCCTTGAAATCCACAGGGCGTGTTAGAGTAAATCGTAGACGCGCACCGCAAGTCCCCATCGTCTAGCCTGGCCTAGGACACCGCCCTTTCACGGCGATAACAGGGGTTCGAATCCCCTTGGGGACGCCACACCCAAATCCTACAATAGCTCCTCCTAAACAAACGATCTGTTCCCTTTTGCCGAAGTTCCGCGCTTAAAGAGACAGGAGCCCGTGGAACGGCGTAACAGCCTCAAGGAGGGTATCATGCGGTCTAATCTCATCGTGCTAGTTCTATGCTGTGCAAGCGGCGGCGCTGCCTCATTTCCTTCCCCGGATCTTACCAAAGCCAAGAAGATCGGCATCTGGGCGACCGAATACCACGTCCACCAAGTGCCTTCGGACTCCGGGTCGATACCTTTGCTTACCTTGGATGGCAAGCAGCTTGGCCCGCGTCTGAGCGCGTATGATTTTTGTCATGCCGCGCTCGAAGGTACCGTCCGCATCGGAGCCGCTACTTATAACGTCAGCGGCGCCGCCTAGGAGGAACCCCAGGCCAATTGTCAGCAAATTGTGAACCGGGATGCCGGCCGTAACCGCTTCGCTCATGCAAAAGGCGCTTTCGGCGATGGCGTCAACGGCTATCAGCTTGTCCCTTATCGGACGGTGGCAGCCGTCGGAGTGCCGCTCCCGGACGGGTCCAGGCATGATGGATATTTCCTGGCCGCCGACACCGGCGACATGAAGGATTTCCATATCGATGTCTTCCAAGGTCTGCAACCGGCTCCCTTTCGCTTCATTCACTCGAAGCCCACTCCCGTCATTCCGGCCTACATCGTTGACGATGACCGCATTCGCGAGGCTCTGACCCAGCTTCATCGCAACCAATCGGCGGGATTTGTCATCGGCAAGTTCGATCTAAACAATCTGACTAATTTGTCCATGGTGATGGAGAACGCGGGAGCCACTGGTCCGGCTCCAGTTGCTACTAAGCCGCATTTCTCACGAGCACTTTACCGGAGGCTTAAAATCCCGGGAACAATGAAAATTTTCGGTGGGTTGGACGGCAATCCCGTATGAGATCCGGAATCTTGACATTCCGAGCCCCTTGGCGAGCACAAAACAGCCCTGAATGACGTTTTTGATTTCGCGCCGCCCGATGTAAGACAACGCTCCGCAGCGCCCGTGGCGCCGAATCGAATGTAATGTAATCCTTGAGGGCCGCGATGGGTTCAACAGGTCAGGTTCGTCCACACCTGCCGATATAATCCCTGCCACGGATAACTCGACGCCATCGACACCCACACCTTGCGAACCGTCACCCGGATCTGCGCTCCGATCTTCA
>JBPCOQ010000114.1:0-34097 GCA_051000095.1 Bryobacteraceae bacterium
GCGCCGGGTCCTTGAAAAATGCATCATAGCCGCCATAGGCGTCCGCTTGTAAGTAACCACGGTATCCTTTGAGGAATTCCTCCGGCCCAGCCCGCTGCCGCGTCGCCGTGTAATCATACAGGATCACCGGGTGGTCCTGGTCGCCACAATATGGCCAGATGCGCCCCGTCCGCGCGAACGGAAGCTTGGCGTCCAGCACCTTCACGCCGGTATCGTCGGTCCCGATCACTTTCGACTGGAACAGAATTTCCTTGGCCGAGGCGTATAGCGGCTTCAGCAGATCGGTCGATTGTGCCAGCCAGCCGCCCATAGTCTTGCGCGAGATGTCCGCGCCATGGCGCTCAAAGATCTTTTCCTGCCGGTGCAGCGGCAGATGTCGAAGACCCGTACGACCCTTCGGGATCCGCACACTTGGCTACGATCACCTGGGCCAGCAGGCTGGCTCCCGCCGTGCTCTTTTCGATCGGCTGCGCTGGCTTGGTGGCCGTCTTCACTGTGCAGGCACAAGCGTATTTCTTGCACACATCTTCGATGACGGTCAGTTGCGCCGGAACGTATTCGTAGCGCTCACTGGACTCTTCACCGATGGGCCGGAGATCCTGCTGGCAGGTGGCGCAGTGCTTTTCCGAATCCGCCAGATCATGCACGATTCGTTCGCGCTTGAGGTGCCGCGGCAGAGGCTGCCGCCCGCCCGTTTCTTGGGAGCCGGCGGCTCACCAGCACCAGAGCCGCCGGTGTCGTCATCGGAGCCATCCGGCGCCACTGACGCTTCCGCTTCCCGCGCCTGCCAGGCGGCCGCAAACAAGGCCAGTTGATCGGCGGAGAGTTGCTCGCTTTTGCGGTTGCGCTTGGCGTCCAGTAGCTCGCGCAACAGGGTCTCGATTTTGTTTCGTTCGGCGAACTCGCGGTCCAGTTGCGCCATCAGATCCAGCACCATGCGCTGTAAGATCCCAGGATCTTCCGGAAGATGTTTTGGATCGATGGCCACGAGTAAGTGAGTTACTTATAAGTTTACTCACTTACTCAATTTCTGGCAAGAGAAAAGAAACAAACAAATAATGTTTCGTTTTATGCGGTCCGGTGGTATCGCCGGCGCCGGGTGGCCTGCTCCAGGTCGATTCCGCTCAGCAGCGCCCCTAATTCTTGTGCCGTGATCTCCCGCCGGCGCTCCGCGCCATCCCCAAACGGCACCGCGTAAGTGCCCTTCTCTAAGCGCTTGCTCCACACCGCGAATCCATCCCGGTCCCAATATAGAATCTCGACGCGGTCGCGCCGCCGGCTGGCGAACACAAACAGGTGCCCGGCGAACGCATCCAACTCCAGTTGCTCCCGCACCATGGTATGCAGCCCGTCAAAGCTCTTGCGCATGCGTTTACGCACGCAAGCGGGTCGCAGGCCGCCAGGCACAAATATACCCGCACGCTGGCCGGCAAGTGGATCATGCGCGCAACGCTTCTAACACGGTGCGCAACGTTGTGCCCTCCACCCCGGCGCCGATGCGCAGCCGCTCACCGGTCGGCAGCACCAACTCCAGACTCGCCTCCCTCCCAGGCTCCTGCGGTGCCGGTCCTCGGTCCACCAACGCGAAACGCACCGGCCCTTCTTCCTGAAGCCGTTTACGCCATCTGTAGAAGCAGTGTTCCGCAAGTCCCCGTTCCTTACAAAAGCGCCGTACAGACTCTCTGCTACGCCCTTGCTCGGCGATCCGCTCGCGCCACTCATTGGCCTTCGCGGGCACCCTCTCCTCGATGATCGTTTCCGGCATAAGACCACTATGCAGTCAGGTCGGCCTTTTTGGAATAGGGGCTGCTCGCACGCTTACACTGATCCGCCTCTTAATCGATTCTGAGCATCTGGGCCGGCTCGATTCGGCGAGCGCGCAACACAGGAACGATAGCCGCCCCAACTGCACCTATTAGAAACAGCGCGGATGCAATCCCATAAATGCTCCAATCATTAGAGCTGACATTATACCAGAGCGCACGAAATGCTGCCACAACCCAAACTGATGCAAGGAGGCCAAATGCAATGCCCGATCCCGCAACGAGCACTGTCTGGCGAACAATGTCCCACTGGATATCATATATTTGCGCTCCCAACGCGAGTTTCAGCCCTAACTCTCTTTGCCTGATTAAGAAGCTATACGTGATAGTCGCATAAATGCCCAACAATGCCAGCCCAAGCGCCAATGATCCCACAACGGTCAAGATTGCCATTCGCAAACGCGATGGGACAGAGTTCCAAAATACTACGTCGGCCAGTTTTTTTACGTGGAAAAGCGGTACATTCTTATCGATTTGAGATAGCTGATTACGAAGAATGGTCGTTATCGTGGCGTCCGGAATACGGGTTTTTACGATGAGTGTCATATCTAGGCGGTTTGGCAACGTCTTTCGAAATGGCTGAGTAAAGGGTAAGTACATCTGAGGTTCTGGCTCCTCATCCAGGGTTGATCGGACATCGCCAACCACACCGATGATTTCCCGGCGAACTGGCTCCCCTTCGATAAGAAGTTGTTCACCGACGGGGGTCTTGTTTCCCCATAAAGTCTTTGCCAGCGCTCTGCTTAGCACGATGACCGGAGGCGCTACGACGCCGTCACGTTCTAAAAACGTACGTCCCTCAAGGATCGGAATACCAATCGCACGAAAATATTGTCCACCTATTAGTGAATACCCGGCCATGGTGGGTTTGTTCTCTTTCTTAACCGAGAGCCGAGCAGCAGAGTCACCGCTTAAAGGAAGCGAATCTACGAAGCCCGCTGCTCCGATTTCGGGATCCGATTGAACCGCGGCCAGCCATTCCTGTTGAAAATGACCCAATTGCTGCACAGTGGAGTAGGTTCGCTCAGAGAGAGATACCTGCGCGGAAAGGGTCCGTTGCTCGTCAAACCCGAGCTGAACGTGCGTTAGGTTGTAAAGAGTACGCAACGATACAATTGCACTTGTCATTAGTATAAGCGCTACAGCTATTTGCGCCCCGAGCAGAACGTGCCTCGTCAGCAGCAGCATGCTACGACGAACGTGGCGGATGCTGCCGGTCAGTGTCGAACTGAGATCCGAACGAAGTAGAAAGTGAACGGGGGCCGCGGCAGCGAGTAGGCCGGTTAGCAGAGCTAAAGCTATCGAGAAGGAAGCTACGCGCCAGTCTAAACCAACTTGATTCAAACGAGGAATCAGACCTGCCCCAATTGATCGCACGATGATGAGCAAAATGTAGGCCAAGCCGAGTCCGGCTACTGCGCCAATCCCAGCTCGAGTGATTGTGCTAGCTATTACAGACCTTACAAGGCGCCCGAGGGAAGCTCCCAGTGCATAGCGAGTGGCTAGATCTTTGAGGTTTTGCGAAAGCTCGATAAGAGTAAGAGTTGCCACGTTAGCTAAGGCAATGAGCAGAATCAATCCCGCAAGGCTACATAGCGAAAGCAATGAGGCCCGGTAGGGGCCCATGATGCGCCGGCTTAGAGATTGAACGGAGATTTGAGTCCCGAAGCGGAGCCGAGTTCTCGTCCCGTAGAATGACCGAAGCCGTTTGAGCAAGAGTTTCATTTCGGAGCGGGCATCGGTCAAGCTCACGCCCGGTCGCAAACGGCCAATTAGCCCCGAAACGATTCTGCAGGCGTGTCTCCGGGCGTAACGCCTAAACTCACAGAACTCCGTCCGCGTGTACGAGGGATCCATAGATCGATATCTGGTGGAAATCGATCGGCCACACCCATCACGCCGACGACCATGTGGGGAACGGCATCAATCGCGATTTCTTGCCCTAAGGCGGCCTTATCACCAAATTGTCGAACGGCAAATTGGGTGCTTATCACAACAGTCCGAATTGCTCCGGCTTCTTCGTCCATTCGGTCAAAGGTGCGACCTACGAGAGGTGTTAGCTTCAGGACAGCAAAAAAGTCGCTTGAGACCAGAGCCGCGCTGCAGCGATCCGGATTTCCTCCTGTCGAAAGACTTACACCCCCAACAGAAAATGTCGCCATCGGAGAAATGGACTGGCTCTGGCCCCACCAATCCAAAATATCCCTATCCGGAGGCGTGGCAGCCCCGCTGACCAGCACAACGCGCTCTGCATCAGGAACTGGAACCGCGCGAAAAAAGACAGCGTTAAGAATGGCGAACACGACAGAACCGAATCCGATGCCCAGCGTGAGTAGAAGGACAGAAAATAGCCGGAGCCAAGTTCGCGAGCCTTCAAGTTTCATAATATCGGCCGCCGTCGGTGGGTAGCTTTCGAACCGGTTGTGACGTCGCGCCTCAAGAGTGAAGGGGATGCCGACCGGTTCTGCCGCACAAATCGTGATAGAGACTGCTGCGACCGATATCCTAAAAGGGCGGAAATCTGCTTGATGGATAACTGCGGCTCTTCGGCAAGGGCTTTCTCAAATTTGGCCAACGCCATCTCTCGCTTCAATGCTCTAAACGATTTTCCCGTAAGTTCTCGAACGATACCACTGATACTGTGCCTCTCGATGCCGAATTAAACTTAAATCCCTGGCTGAAATGCACGGCTTCTTGGCGACAGCCTGAAAACTTTTATCGAACAGCTTCCCATGATCATACGCCATTTCGCTGCATCCTCCTCGCAACGGTCCGTAGCTATGTCGTCTTTCCGATTAGATCGATTATACACGACTTGGCGTGCGTTGAATAGCTAGAAATGTTTCTTGCGGTGCCTTTATTGTAGTTCCCCGGATCGCGACGGCGGGCGTGAATATGGCTTCTCAGGGAGAGTAGGAGGGCAAGGGAAAACATATAGACCAGCGATGCATTTCTCTTTTTGGCATTATTTGCCCGAGTTGGGAGGTCGAAATGCGAATCGGCGCAACAATCTACCAAATTGTGCATCGTTGAGTGGTCCAAATAGCCCTTCATTAGAGTATTCTGCTGCTAGGAGGTCGTTATCAGAATGACATCAAGAAACACACTATTCATTTCAGCATCAACCGGGCTACCCGCGGCTGCATGCATGAGTTTCTACTTGGCTGCACCCGAAACAGTTGCCCATGCAGTTGCGGATTGCGTGTACGCCGATGAGGCGTACTCTAGCGGCGCAAATATTTCAGACTCCTGCACGAGCGGGAAGGTGCAAACCTGCGGCGCCAATGGTAGTTGGAATGCGTGCCACGCTGCCGAATAATACCTGGAGAGTTGTCCCTAGGTATTCTCATTTCCTTATCGGCGGTGTCCTACCGGAAGCTCCTTATCGGCGGTGTCCTACCGGAAGCCGTCGGCGTTTTTGGTAAGCTAATTGCGTTCTTCCATGTCTAATCCACAAAGCACTTCACGTTTTTCTTGGCTCGGGACCGTGTTGATTGTTATGGTGCTAACGGCATCATTGGCCTTCAATGTGATCTTGAGTATTCGCCTTAAACAAGAGATTGACCGACCCGGAAGGCGAAGTTTGATAGGGGAGAGGGTACCGTTTCTTACCGGGACAACGCTCGATCATAAACGAGCGCGAATCGCCTATGCCGAAGACAGCCGCCCCACGCTTTTGTATGTATTCGATCCATACTGCGGTTGGTGTAAGCTGAATACGACTGCTCTGAATGCTTTGTATACCAAAACCAATAGTTCTTACCGGTTTATTGGATTAGCTATTTCGCCACTCGGACTTTACGATTACTTAGCGATACGACCGATGCCGTTTGCCGTCTATACGGACCTCTCTAATCGTGTACTTTCGGCATATCGGATGGGCCCCACGCCGCACACGATAGTAGTCTCTAGAGGAGGAAAGGTGAGTGCAGAATGGATCGGCGCCTATCGCGGAGACGTACTCAAAAATATTGAATCGTACTTTCGAGTGAATCTGGACCTCCATAAGCAGGGTACTTCCTTCAAGTGAAGTCCGCAACCAGACCCGTGCCGGCTCAGATTTGTTATAACCAAAACCCATTCATACGGGGTGGGCACATACATTTAACCGATCTGCTGCGAAACTTGCCATATGTGATATGGGGGTCTGACAATCCCATAATTGATCGGATAACATCATTTTCTTCCAATGCCGGGCCGGGCTGCGTTTATGTGGCATGTGATACACCACTAGTGCGAGGACATTCCAGGGTTCAGGAGGCGATTGATCGCGGCGCTTCAGCAGTAGTGGTACAGCGTCCAATAAGACACGCTCAGTCCTCGCACTGTCCTATTGTTGTTGTTGCAAACTCTTTTATCGCCCACGCCACCATGTGTGCCAATTATTTTTGTCACCCTGAAAAACACCTTCGCGTCTATGCAGTTACTGGAACAGCCGGTAAAACCACTACATGTCATCTTCTGGATTCAATTCTGCGGGCTGGAGGGATGCGGGTAGGCCTTATTAGCTCTGTCTATCGGCGCACAACCGCGAGTCGGACTGCGAGCGCCAACACCACGCCGGAACCATTCGAGCTCTACGGATTACTGCGCACGATGGCCGAAGAAGGGATCACTGACGTGATTCTAGAAGCTAGCTCAATTGGTCTCGCCGAGGAAAGGCTTTGGGGTCTCAACTGTGAAGGCGCGATCTTTACGAACCTCGGACGGGATCATATCTCATACCATGGGAGCATCTCCCGATATAGAGCGGCAAAGGCCAAGCTGTTCGCTACGTTCGTACCAGCGCGAAGACCCCGTAAGGTGTGTGCAATAAACATAGACGATCCTTTCGGCGCGGAACTGGCCCGTGGCGAATACGGAGATATGGTCCCGTACTCATTAAATCAACATCTTCCAGGAATAATACGCATGACAGAGCACTCTAGTAGTGTCGTTGGCACGATAGCGGGGGTAAGCTTTCGATCTGATTTTTTCGGAGAGCACAACTCGGCTAACGTCCTTGCGGCAGCGACGCTCTCCCACAATCTCGGTTTATCAGCCAACGCTATCGCGGAAGGTATTTCCGAACTACGCGTAGTTCCGGGCCGGCTTGAGGCGGTTCGGGATATCGCTTACGTTGATTACGCCCACACCGCTGAAAGTGTAGCTGCAGCCCTTAACGCTATACGCGCCCGCTTTTCTCAAAGCCCCATTGTCGCCGTTCTCGGCTGTGGAGGTGGAGCTGACAAAGAAAAGCGGCCTAGAATGGCGTCGGCAGCATTCTATCTTGCGGATGTCACGATAATTACGAGCGATAACCCTCGTTGGGAACCGCCCGAACGAATCATTAGCGATATGATTGCGGGATCTGACCTACATTCTTTACAACGCCTCGGGAGATTGGAAATTGAACCCGATCGGTCCAAAGCGATAAATCGTGCCGCGGCAATCGCTCGATCGAGGGCGGGAATACTCGTCGTGCTTGGCAAGGGAAGCGAAGCATTTCAAGAAATTCAAGATATCCGAGTCCCATTTCGGGATCAAGAGGTGCTTGAATGTGCACTCGCTTCTCGTAGCTAAAATGATGGTGCAAAGAAAAGGATTCATATGACCCCCCTTCAGGCGTCACACTCAGCGCGCCAAGCGATTATGGAAATGCGGGTGTTTCTTCTAAAAAAGTATGGCTGGACGGGTTTAAATATTTCAGCAACTGTCAACTCGCGACAAAAGGCCGTCGATCTTGAGGGACAATATAGTGTATCTTCCCAAGTCCGATTGCTTATTCACCATCTACGTCTTAGCCTACCATCTGACTGGGCTATACGTACCACTTTGCTCACGGCCAAGTCGAACGGTGGATCGAGACTGCTCTCCGCTGATATAACGAAAGTATTCCACCGATATCCTTCAAGCGGCTTGAATAATCGTTTAGCAACCGAGTACAAGACCCAAGACGGCCCCGTCGAGGTTATCGTCGAGGTGCAAGGGTCGATGTTGATCCGTGGCATCGATGCTACAGTTGGTTGGACTCTCAATCAACTTGGTTTGCCCTGTCCCGCCCCAACTCTTCCGTTACCCAATGTAACCCCCGAGCTCCTTTATCCGGCAGTTGAACGGTTTTTAGGTACACCTTATCTGCGGGGAGGCACGACTATTGGAGGAATGGACTGCTCTGGTATGGTCCAGCGAGTATATCGTGAGGTTTTCGGAGTTATTCTACCGCGGCATTCTCGTGATCAGAAGGCTTTTGCTCAGTCGTTCGCCGACAGCAAGTCACAGGAAACAGGTGATCTGATCTTTGGCGTGGACAACACTAATGGCGACCACCATGTGGGAATCATCGTGAATAATCTCAATCATCAGGTCTTCCATGCATCAAGTTGTCGCAAATCGGTCGTGAATGACTCTTTTCATGCTTTTTCCGAAAAGGTTTACATCACATCGTATGTGTCACAATGTGACATTCGTAACGCCTACTCCCTTATTTGTGCGAGTGGTTGCTGCCCGATTCCTCTCGAAATTAGACATTGCACCGGCCCTAAAGGGAAAAGGCGCCCTTCGCGGTTATTGAACCGGACAAACCCGCAGGTCGGCCGATGACGGGCCGACAAACCCCGAATCCCGACGATACCATCGTTGTGACACTCGCCGGTGACATGATGTTTGATGGCAGGCTCAGCCCGCCCCGCCTACTCCTCCGGCAAATGGAACTTCTTTCCTGTACAGCCGCCTACAGAGATTCTGTACCAATCCCTTTTCTTAATAATGACAACAGCCGCCGATGGCTTGCTAAGCAAGGATGTACATTAACTGGCGTTGAGCATACCTCGCATGTGACTAACAGTATCTCTCTCGTCGGAGCCGGCGACGCCTTGGACGCTTATGCGCCGTTTCGGCATGTGGGTGCCACATTACAGAGCTCTGATATTGTTTTTGCCAATTTGGAATGTACCCTCTCGTCGCGTGGTCGCAGGATGAAAAGCGACAACTGCTATCGTGCAAGCCCTCATTTTGCTCAGGCAATGCACGATGCCGGAATATCGATTGTTTCGTTTTCAAATAATCACTGTATGGATTATGGTGAATGTGCTTTTCGCGACACAATTCAGGAACTTGAGGCCAATGACGTGGCGGTTGTCGGCCCGGTCATAAATTCGGATAGCTCCCGACGGGCTATTGTTATCGAGCGTTGCGGGATCTCGCTTGCATTTCTAGCATACAATCTGGTAGGTCCAGACTACGTCTACGCGTGGGACCACGAGAGTGGTGTAATTCCACTTAACGAGGTATCTCTGATTGAGGACTTGGAAGAGATACGATCTGTAGTGGATTGGGTCGCGGTCTCTGTGCACTGGGGTATGGAGGGGTCGCATTTACCCTTCCAGCGACAGATTCTCCTGGCGCACACCCTGGTTGACCTTGGAGCTGATTTTATTATTGGACACCATACCCACGTACCCGGACCAATTGAAATTTACAAAGACAAGCTCATTTTCTATTCTTTGGGTAATTTTCTTTTTGGTTATACTCACCGTAATTGGGCCGACAATATGATAGTTACGTTAAGGATTTCGCGAGACACGAGCGCAGCAGAAGTTGTTCCGCTGGGGACAACCGCATCGGAGCAGTATCAACCGGCAGTGCTTCACGGTCATCGAAGGGAGTCGCTCTTGAACTTGATACGAGGCTTATCCCTGCCATACATGACTGACATTTCGCCTGTCACTGGCTTGGTGCTGCCCAGTGAGATCCGGTGACAGAATAGCGAGGTATCTTTCAGCCGCGTCTTACGCGGTTAATGCAATTGTGATAGCGGCGCAACAGTCAAAGGCGTAGTTCACGATCATGCACGATATCCAGAGTATAATTTACCCAATGAGTTGTAAGTACTTTCTCGAGACAGTAAGTGGCAAGACTTATCTTCATATACCTGGCACTCGGCAACGGTTTGCAGACCTTCTTCCATGGTCCGCCCTAAATGAAATTCTTAGGCATCATCAACTCGATGCTCCGCGGCTTAGGCTTGTTATGGAAGACAAACTATTGCCCGTCGACTCTTACATTCGATACAAGCGGCACAATGCGCTTCCATCCATTCCATATGTACTCGCGACTGAAATGGCCAATCATCTGAGCGAAGGGGCCACTTTAGTCATCGATCAGATCGACACTATATATCAACCGATTACCGCGCTTGTGGAGCGGCTTGAACAGAGCTTCGAAGTGAGCATACAAGCAAACATGTACGCGTCCTGGCGATCGGTGCCAGGTTTTAATGTGCACTGGGATGACCACGATGTGATCGTTCTTCAAATCGCAGGAAGAAAGCGATGGAAGATTTTTGGCGAAACCGAGAAATACCCGGTTGAGAGAATCAGACAAAGCCAACCGCCACAAGGTGAGCCCATGTGGGACTATGTTCTTGAAGATGGGGACGCATTATACATTCCGCGTGGGTGGTGGCACAGCGCGACAGCCTGCAGTGGACCAACAATTCACATAACTTTAGCGATCAAGAACCCTACCGCACTCGATGTCCTTGGGTGGCTTGCGATACAGCTTAGGAGGAGGGAGTTCATGAGGAGCGATGTACCTCGTTTTGCTGATAGCGCTGAAAAGGCAAAGTATATAGATGCAATTTGAGTGATTATTCAAGGAGCTTGGACAGAGGACATGCTAAGTTGTTTTGCCCAGCAGCTGAAGCCGAAACCGCGTCCCGTTTTCGGGCTGCCCTGGAGTGCTCAGGCTGATGCGGCTCACCTGACCGACAACTGCGTTGTGACGTTAAGTACGGAGCAGTCTTTTACTCTAAGTCACATACCCGAATCAAAGGTTATTGAAGTGTGTTGCAATGGGACTCGACTAACATTTGACGAGAGGGCGTGCTCGTTATTTGACGCTTTACGTGAAGCGCCTCAGATGACAATAGCGCAAATCTGCAGGCACTGTGAAGGTGAATTCCAGCCCGAGCAAGTTCGCGAGTTCTTGAAGATACTAGCGAAATACGGTATTGCCGTGATTAGTGAGACCGACGATCTGACCAAATGAATCCATGTCTCAGAGGTCTCGTGGTAGAAAAGGCGCGGGCACGGGCGAGATTCGCGAACCACTCGGGAACCGGAGAGAGAGAGGAGCGGTGGATTCGATGGTTGTGGAGGAGGTGGAGGCGACATTTATCTTGGCATCGAAGGCCCCCGGTCTTACCCATTTTATTGATTTTAAGTTATCTTAAGATCAACCTGTTCACGCTCCTCTCGAGGCGCGAGTCGATCGTCACTAGAAAATCTTGTATGTGATACCGGATCGCTGGCGCGAGTACTTCGCCAAAATCCTTTTCTGTCTTGTCCTCCGCGGTCCGACTCCGGTGGATTACGGTGCAGTTTCCAGTTCCTCCGCCCAGCCAATATAGCCCAACTGCCCGGTAGATGAGCCGCGTCAACGCGGCGTAGTTGGCAGCGAAAATTCCGTCGAAATCGTCGGCGCTTTCGATTTTCCTGGTCACAACCGGAATATCCGAGATGGAAGGCACATCGTCTTAACGACGCCCGAAGACGGAATTTGACAGCCAGCTACACCTTTGGGGAGTCACAATCACCTTCAATCTATCTTTCTCAATCTTTCAACAATTTACAGCCGCTCTCGCTTCAGACCCGCTCCCTTACCCTGTACAATCAAATCGCCCGGAAAAGTTCCGGCGGCGCGCTCTTTGACAATTTCATATCAGACCGTGAAACCTCTCTATCCGCGCGCCCCGAGCCTGCGGCGCATCTTGCACCAAGATTCGCACTTTCGCGCGAAAGATGCGCCGTACGGGTATCGGGTCCTTGTATTTTCATCGGCTTGCGATAGCACAAGAAAACGCGCTCCCGCTGAAAAGATGCGCAGATGCGCTGCAATCCAACTTCAGCGGCCCCCATTCCTCCCGCCGCGTACACTCTTCCGCATTCAGAAGCTATCCTAGAGCCATGCGGCTGATTCGTGTTTCCCTGGTGCTTCTCGCTTCTCTCGTAATCGCGGGGCTGCTTTTCTCGCAGCCGCCCAAGCGGAAGAAGCTCCTGGCGATCGGCGAGGTGAAGGGCTATCAGCATGACTCGGTGTCGCATGCCCTGGCGACCATCGAGAGGTTAGGCCGAAAGTCGGGGATCTTCGATACCTACATCCGGACAGATACGGAGTTGATCACCAAGCAAAAGCTTGCGGCTGGCAACGCCAAGAACCTGGACTACTTTGACGCCGTGCTGTTCTACACCACCGGCGAGCTGGACATGAACGACCAGCAAAAGAAGGACTTGCTCGCGTTCGTTCACGACGATGGAAAAGGTTTTGTCGGCGCGCACAGCGCGATCGACACCTTTTATACTTGGCTGGAATACGGCGACATGACGGGCGGATATTTCGACGAGCATCCGTGGGGCGTGTTTGACGCGCCGGTGATCGTGGAAGACCCAAACTTTCCGGCAATGAAGGCTTTTCCGCCGGAGTTTACGATTCATGACGAGATTTATCAAGCGAAGGATTTTTCGCGCGATAAGGTGCGGGTACTGGCGCGCTTGGATGCCAGTAAGCTGGATCTAACGAATAAGAAGGTGAAACGCACCGACCAAGACTTCGCGGTCGCTTGGGCGCGGCAGTATGGGAAAGGGCGGGTGTTCTATTCGACCTTTGGTCACACCGAAACCTCCTGGGACCGGCCGGATGTGCAGACCATGTATCTGGAGGCAATCAAATGGGCCATGGGGTTGACGCAGGCCGATGTAACTCCACGGCCTGCACCGGCGAAGTAGGCCTTACGAAAGTAAGCCTTACAAGTGGCAGGCGGCCAAGCCGCGTTTTTCCAGGTATTGCTGGTGGTATTCTTCAGCGCGCCAGAAGTCTTTGGCCGGCTCGATTGCCGTGACGACCGGTTTTCGCGAACTGGTCTGCCGGGCCTCTTTCGACGCGCTGGCGGACTGTTGCTGCTCCGGCGTATGATAGAAAATCGCCGAGCGGTACTGGCTTCCGTAATCCGGGCCCTGGCGATTCAACGTCGTCGGATCGTGGTTCTCCCAGAATACGTTTAGTAGTTTGTCATAAGAGACCTTGGCGGGATCGAATTCCACCTGAACCACTTCGGCGTGGCCTGTGCGGTCCGTGCAGACGTCCTTATAAGTCGGGTTGTTGAGATGGCCGCCCATGTAGCCGGCGGCCGTTGAGACCACTCCGGGGATTTTGCGGAATTCAGCTTCCACGCCCCAGAAACAGCCTGCTCCGAATGTTGCTTTTTTCGTTTCCATATTTCTATTTTAGTGGGGTGGGCTTCAGCCCGCCTATGGTATGACGGGTAGCGGCGTCGGCGGCCGCGATACCCTGCCGTGAAAGGCATCGTCCACTTCGACGTTGTTGTTGGCGAGCGTGGCGCCGATGGCCCGGTTCAGCGCGGCGCGGGCTTTGGCGTAGTTGCCCTGAGTCGCGACTTCCGTCGAGCGGGCCTGGGCGAGATCGCGCTGATACTGGATAATAAAAAAGCTGGTGGACGCGCCGACCGAGTAGCGTTCCTGTTCGGCGGCCAGCGCTTCTTCCTGGAGCTGCCGGGTTTCCACCGCCGCGTCATAGCTGGCGCGCGCGCGATCGAGCGCGATCAATGCATTCTCCACTTCGAGCCGCACCTGGTTCTCGAGTTGCCGCAAGCGAACCTCCGTTTGGCGTACCTGCAACTCGTCGCGGATCACGTCCGCTTGCGCAATTCGATTCCGCAGGGGAATGTTGAGCTGCACGCCGATTGCGTAATTGGGGAAGTTGCGCGAGAAAATCTGGCCAAGGACATTGTTGTAGCCACCCAGAAAAAACGGGTCTGCGGTCGCGGTGAAAGGCGTGCCGCCCACATTGGGGCCGGTCTGCGGAATCGTGTTCTGCTGGCCCGAAAGCCCGTTATTCTGCACGCTGCCGATCAGGTCCAGCGTGGGCATCAGCGAATTTTTCGATCCCGTCAGACTGATCTGCGAGTTTTCAATCTGGATCTTCGCTTGCGCGACATCGGGGCGCGTGCCGAGCGCCTGTCCAATCAGATCCTGCACGGGCTGGGGCTGCTCGTTAGCCGGGATCTCGATACGATCCAGCGGAACAATCCGGGCCGAGCGCAAGATCGGATCGGCTGTGCTGGTGCGCGTCAGGACGTTCTTGAGCAGAAGTTCCTGCTGGAGCACCAGGCTTTGCGAGTTGGTGAGATCCAGGCGGCTGCGGGCGACTTCGGCCTGGGCGCGCTTCAGCTCGAGAGGGGCCAGCGTGCCCACCTCGACTTGAGATTTATTGTCCTCATACAACTTCTGCGACGCTGCCAGCGCCTGGTTCTTCACTTTCACGTCTTCGACCAGGCTGACGTAATCCCAATACAGCCGCACCACCGCCGAAACGGTTTCGAGAAGCTGTTGGCGGAACACGTAGGTCGATATGCGCTCCTCATTCCTGGCGATGCGGATGAACCTGCGATTCACGGCAATGTTGAAGCCTTGAAGAAGCGGCTGAGTCACGGTCAAGCCCAGATTACCGGTGGTGTACGGGTTGTATTGCGATCGCTGCACGTTGCTGAACTGGCGGCTGTTGTTGAATCCCGCGTTGATTGCGGTGCCGGTGGAAAAACCCTTCTGCAGGCCGAGATTGCCGGTGGTCGTATTCGCGATCAATGCACTGGTGCCGGTCACGAACGAGCTGGTTTGCGGAGTGGTCTGGTGCGCCCAGTTGAGAAGACCTGTGATGGCGGGATCGTAAGCGGGAGGCGCTGGACCGGTCGCGAATGGCGTACCCGCCTGGATGGACAAATCGGTCGCCTGCTCCGTGATTAACGCGAGATCGGCGGTGTTGCTAACCGTGGAAGTCGAGGGCGTGGAGGTTCCTCCGACTGTCGTGATGAGCGGGGCGCCGGGGCCGCCGATTCCTTGCGGCAGCAGCCGGATCGTAAGCGGAAGGCCGCGCAGAATGCCGCCGCCCTCCGCGCGTAATATCTCCGATCCGGCGATGCGCGGCGAAAAACGCTGGAGCTCGATATCCAGGTTGTTTTCAATCGCGAGCGCGATGGCGTCCTGCAGAGAAAGGTAAAGCTGTCCAGCGCGCACCAGGTTATCGATTCGCGTGGAGTTCGAAAAATCCACCGGAGAAACGAACGGCGCGCGATACGGATTGTTGCGGATCTGGGCGGGGAGCACGGCTGATAAGAGGATCCCCGCGAGTAGTGGAACATGCTTTAGCTTGTTCCGGTATCTAAGCATTGTCATCATTTCTTTGGTGCGCCCTTGGGGTTGACTTGAGCGCCTTCCCTTACATCGTCGGTCGGATTTACTACCACCGCTTCTCCACCCTGGAGACCCTGGCGAATTTCGATTTCAGGTCCGTAATCGCGGCCGACTTCAACCGGCTGAAAGTGGATTCGATTGCCATCTTTCAATATTGCTACTTGCGTGCCACTGGTGCGAACCACCAGCGCGTCGCCGGGAATCAGAATCGCTTTCGTTGTGCGCGCGCCTACCAGATTGACCTGTGCGTACATATTCGGGAGCAGAGCGCCATCGGCGTTCGGCACCTGCACTTCTGTCGGCAGCGTTCGCGTGTTGGCGTCCAGGGAGTTGGCGGTCCGGGCAACTCTTCCTGTGAACTTGCGGCCCGCGAACTCCTGTAGCGTGATGTCGGCGATTTCACCCACGCGGATGTAGGGCGCGCTTTGCTCAGGCACATTGACTATGATGCGCAGCACATCAATCTGAGCCATGCGAAACAGAGGCGTGTTGCCGGTGGATGAGATCAACGAGCCAACATCCACGTTCCGCGCGGTAATGATACCGGTGAATGGCGCGGTGATCCGCTCATAACTTTGGAGGTTGATCAAGCGCTGAAGATTGGCCTGGCTGGCGCGCACATTGTCCTCGGCCGCGCGCACATCCGCTTGCGCCGATTCAACGGCGGCCTGCTGGGCCTGGTAGTCGGCCTGCTTTTGGTCGAACTCCTGCCGCGAGACAACACCACGATCCACCAGCGTCTTCCAGCGCTGCACGGTCACATCAGCCAGGTGCAGGTTGGCGGCAGCCTGTGTAACCGCATGATGGGCACGGCTCAGCGCGGCCTGGGTTTGGGAAACCGCGGCCCGAGCCTGCTGAACCTGCTGATCCAGCTCAGGCGCTTCCACCTCAGCGAGCACTTGGCCTTTCCTGACATGATCTCCAATATCCACATAACGCTTGCGCAAATACCCGTCGGCGCGCGCGTTCAGCGTGGCTTCAGTCAAGGGAGTAATGTTGCCGGGAAGCAGAAGGTCGCTGTTCCCTGGCGCGATCTTCACTCTGGTAACACTGACGTCGGGTAGACTTTGCTTTTTTCCCGCGGCTTGCTTGGCGAGCTCCTTATCGCGTTGACGGCGCGGCAGGTAGCCCACCGCGAAGAGTACGATCACGACAACGGCAATACTCGCTCCGATCAAGGTGGGGTAGGCATTCAGCCTGCCCAGGCCTTTTTTATTAAACAGGGTGTTCCTGCTCCTCGAGCTCATGCTGCTCTTGCTCGATCTGGCGATCCAGGTCAACCGGTTGTTCTTTGCGGAGATAAGTGTAAATGATGGGGACAAAAAAGAGCGTCGTGAACGTCGCGATCAACAGCCCTCCGATGACGGCTCGTCCCAGCGGCGCGTTCTGCTCACCGCCTTCACCGAGACTTAGCGCCATGGGCAACATACCGATAATCATCGCGAGCGCGGTCATCGTAACGGGCCGAATGCGAGTGAACCCGGCGCTCAACGCGGCTTCCATCCCATTCTTACCGTCCATGCGTTCGTCGTTGGCGAACGAGACCAGCAGGATGCTATTGGCGGTGGCAACCCCGATGCTCATGATTGCGCCCATCAGCGATGGCACGTTCAGAGTGGTCTGCGTGACGAACAGCATCCATAGAATTCCGGAAAGAGCGCCCGGCAGAGCCATCAGAATGATGAACGGATCGACCCAGCTCTGGAAGTTCACGACCATAAGCAGGTAGACCAGCAGGATCGCGAAGAGCAGTCCAATGCCCAGACGAAAAAAAGAGGAGTTCATAGTCTCAACCTGGCCGCGCACGTCGATAAAGGCGCCGCGCGGCAGCTTGGGTGTCATATCCTTGACGATTTTCTGGATTTCGCCGGCTACGCCACCCAGATCACGCTCGTCCGTGTTCGCGTATACATCGTAAACCGGCTGCACGTTGTAGTGGTTCACAATAGCGACCGAGGACCCGCGCTGCATGGTGGCGAGGTTGCTGAGCAGTTGCGTGCTGCCCGCGCCGGTTCCGGGCGATATCGGAGTGCGATCGAGCGCGTCGAATGAATCGATGCGATATTGCGGAGTCTGAACCGCCACTTGATAATTGACGCCGTTCACCGGGTTGAGCCATTGGTTGGGCGCGACCTGCCCGCTGGAGCTTAACGAGATCAGCAGACTATTGGCGACATCGCGCTGAGTGAGACCGGCCTGGTCCGCCTTGGTACGATCCACGTTCACCTGTACCTCCGGATAATTGACCTCCTGATGAATGTGAACGTCCACGGCGCCGGGAATTGTGGCAATGCGGCGCTGGAGTTCGCGGATGGCGGCATAATTGGCGGCCGCATTGCGGCCCACCACCTGGACATCGATGGGCGCGGGAAGCCCGAAGTTGAGAATCTGATTGGTGATGTTGGCCGGCTGAAAGAAGATCGTCTCATCCGGAAACCGGGAGTGCAAGGCTTCGCGAATCTGCCGCATGTAAGCCTGCGTGCGCCGGTGCCTGCCGGCTTTGAGCGAGATCAGGATCTCTCCATCGCCAGCGCCGATCGTGGCGCTATCGCTGAAGGCGAGATTGATACCGCCGTTCGGGAGACCGATGTTGTCCAGGATCGTGTCAAGCTCGGCTGCCGGAATCTGGCGCCGGATTTCGTCTTCGACTTCACCGAAGATCTTCTCCGTCTCCTCAATTCGCGTTCCTTGCAGAGTGCGAACGTGCAGGCGCATCTGTCCGGAGTCAACGTAGGGAAAGAAGTCCTCACCTACCAGGAACGTCAAGCAGAGGGAGCCGATCACAAAAACGCCGAACAGAATGGAGACCAGGCCGCGGTGATCGAGGGTCCACACCAGCGCGCCGCGGTAGCCGTTCCGAAGCTTTTCAAATTGCCGGTTGAAGGCATGATGCACGCGCCAGATCGTTCCGTGGTCTTTGGCCGAGTCCTCTCCTTCCCGATAGATGTGGACTTCCGGCTTGAGAAGATAGTGCACCATGGTGGGTACCAGCGTACGTGAGAGAAGATAGGACGCCAGCATGGCGAACACAACTGCCATGGCCAGCGGAGTGAACAGGTAGCGGGCCGCGCCGGTGAGCAGCAACACTGGCACGAACACAATGCAGATCGACAGGGTGGACACTAAAGCAGGCACGGCGATCTGCTGCGCGCCGTCAAGGATAGCGCGCGTGATCGGCTTTCGTTGAGCGAGGTTGCGGTGAATGTTTTCGATTTCGACGGTCGCGTCGTCAACGAGGATACCGACGGCCAACGCCATGCCGCCCAGAGTCATGACGTTAATCGTTTCGTCGAAGAGGTACAGGATGATCAGCGACGTCAGGATGGACAGCGGGATCGAGATACAGACGATCAAAGTGCTGCGCCAACTGCCCAGGAAGAGCGGGATCATCAGGCCGGTCAAGCCAGCGGCGATGATGCCTTCGCGAACTACGCTGGTAATGGCGGCGCGAACGAACAAGGACTGATCGAGCAGTGTGGTGATGCTCAATTCCTTCGGCAGCCCGGCCATGATGCGCGGCAACTGTTCCTTAACCCGCTTTACGATCTCAAGTGTCGAAGCGGAGCCGCTTTTTAGAACGGTAAGCAAAGACGCGCGGGCGCCGTTCTCCCGGACAACATTGGTCTGCACGGCGAATCCGTCCCGCACCTGAGCGACATCTTTGATATATACCGTTGCGCCATTCACCGTCTTGATAGGCAGATCATTCAAACCCGCGATGGTGGTGGGGCTGCTGTTTACGCGAACCAGATATTCGCGATCGCCGACCTTGGCAGTGCCCGCCGGCAGAATCAGGTTCTGCAGACTGATGGCTTGCGATATATCCGTGGCGGACAGGTGCTTGGCATACAGAGCCGCAGGATCGAGATCGACCATAATCTGGCGCGCTTTGCCGCCATAGGGTAGAGGAATGGATGCACCCTGTACAGTGGCCAACTGGGTACGGATAAAGTTCTGGCCATAATCGTAGAGTTCCTGTTCGCTAAGGCTCTTGCTGTTGACGCTCAACTGCAGGATTGGCACGCTGGAGGCGTTGTATTTGACGATTCCAGGCGGGAAAATGCCAGGCGGCATTACGCGCGTGATGGTTTGCACGATCGAGGTGATTTGCGCAATAGCGAGCTCGACTTTCACTTTGGGCTGGAAATATACCTTGATGACGGAGACGCCGTTGTAGGATTGCGATTCCATGTGCTCGATGTCGTTGACCGTGGTGGTCATGGCGCGCTCGCACACGGTGACGACTCGTTGCGCCATATCGTCGGGTGAGACGCCGCTATAGGTCCAGATCACGCTGACTACCGGGATGTCGATGGTCGGGAAGATGTCGGTGGGCATCGTGAAGATGGCCGCGGAGCCCAGGACGGCGATGAGGATGGACATCACCACAAAGGTGTAGGGACGTCTTAGCGCGAGTCTGACAATCCACATGTTTGTTTAGAGCCGGCTGCCTTGACTAACGCTGCTTACTCTTTCAGCGGCCACAAGCCTTGGTGCGATGGGTACGGCATCCTGGCAGGATTCAGCGTGCTCCCGGAGCAACCGGCCGGCCAGCTTGCCATCGCCTCTGCCGAGCGCATCGACAATCGGCTGATGCACCTCGGCGGCGGCGCGCATATCGACGGACGACCGAGCCAGGTTGATTCGCGCACGCGCCTCGAAGTCGAGCGACTCCCATACACGCAGTAGGATCGCGTTGCCCGAGGCTTCGACGATGAGACGGTGAAATTTGAGATTGTGAAATGCGTAAGCATCCAGGTCGCGAGCCTTGGCCGCGGCGCGAAGGGCATTGACCTCGGCTTGCAGCGGCCTCACGTTCTCCTTAAAGGCAGGGGCTGATATTCGGGCAGCCAGATCCTCCAGCACGGCCCGGACCTGATAAGCCTGGCGCATCTCCCCGGCATTGACGCCACGCACGCGGGTCCCCCGGTACGGTTTGGATTCGACCAGACGGAGCGTCTCCAACTCCCGGAGCGCCTCGCGTACAGAACCCTGGCTGGCGTTCATTTCGCGGGCAATCTGGAGTTCGATGAGGCGATCGCCGGGCTGGTAGGTGTTGTCGACGATTCTCGAGAGCAGAACCCGTTTGATCTGCTCCCGGACAGGGTCGCGTTGGATCATTGATATAGTTTATCAATAATCAATAGAGGTGGCACAGGCCGGGGAGAGAGGATCAAAGTGCAACACCCGCTTGCGGGCAGGCAGGCAAGAATGCCTGTGCGACTCTGGATCGAATGGCTTTCTTTGACGATCTCCTGTATGCCCTACGGAGGCTGCGGCAGCGGCCTGCTTTTGTTGCGATTGCCTGTCTGACGCTGGCGCTGGGCATCGGCTTCAATGCCACCATGTTCAGCTTCGTGAACTTTTTCCTGTTGCGTCCGCTGCCGGTTCAGGAACCGGACCGGGTGGTGAGCCTGAGCTTCGGCCGTTCCGGCGCAACCCAGCAGGTCTCTTATCCCGACTTTGTGGACATCCGCGACCGCAACCAGGTATTCACGAGCGTAGCGGCAACGCGCGCAATGCCTATGGCGCTTAGTATGACCGGCAAGAACCAGCGCATTTGGGGTTATCTGGTTTCGGGGAATTACTTCGACCTGCTGGGCATCAGCGCATGGCGAGGCCGTCTGCTAGGCGTTTCCGACGACCTGAAAACCGGGGCGAATCCGGTGGCCGTCATCAGCTACGGGTGCTGGCAGCGGCGCTTTGGAGGCGATCCCGGCGCAATCGGCCGGACCGTCAAAATCAACGGTTATCCCTTTACTATCCTTGGAGTCACGCCGCCCGGCTTCATTGGCACGGAGCGCTTCTTCGCGTCTGAGATTTGGGTTCCCTTATCGATGATCCGGGAAATTGAAGGTCGCGACTGGCGTGCCGGTCGCAGCAATCGTAATGCCTGGTCGATTGGACGGCTCAGGCGCGGGGTCAACCTAAATCAAGCCGAGGCTTCGTTGAAAGTTCTGGCGGCTGAGATGGCCGCTGAGCATCCGGATACGAGTGAAGGGTTCGGCATACATCTTTCGCCTCCTGGACTTTTGGGCAATACGCTGCGCCGGCCCGTGACCGGCATCGGCTTGGCACTGATGATCGTTTCCGCTTTGACGCTACTGGTGGCTTGCACTAATCTCTCCGGCTTGCTGCTGGCGCACGCCGCCGATCGCAGGAAAGAGATCGCGATCCGGCTCTCCATCGGGGCTACGCGCAACGCCATTCTTCGAATGATGCTGACCGAGAACCTATTGCTGGCCGCTGGCGGTGGAGCGCTTGGTTTGTTGGCTGCCAAATGGTTGTGTGGAGCGCTCGATCATTTTATTCCCGCGTTGGATCTGCCGCTGAACACCGCCATCCAAGTAGATGGGCGAGTGATCGTTTTCTGCGGCGTGGTCTCTCTGCTTTGCGCTGTGGTGTCCGGCTTCCTGCCGGCGTGGCGAGCGGCTGGATTGGATACCGCACCCGCGTTAAAGGATGAAAGCTCGGCCGCGCTTCCTCGCGGTTGGCACTTACGGGACGTCTACGTGTGTATCCAGGTGGCGGTCTGTGCGGTGCTGCTGGCCGGTTCGGTAATGATGGTCCGTACGTTGCGAGATGCTATGACGACGCGCTTCGGCTTTGACCCGGACCATGCGGTGGCTCTTCGAGTGGATCTCGCGATGCAGCGGTACACGCCGGAAAAGGGCCAAATCTTTCAGCGCCAACTGATCGAGAGTGTGCGGTCATTGCCGGGCGTGGAAGCGGCGGGACTCTCCAACTCAATTCCGTTCTCGGTCGATGAGTCGAATAGCAGTGTCCTGGTTGAGGGCAAACCGGTTCCTCCTCCCTCTCGCAGAACCGTCGCGGTGGTTTATCAGACCGGGCCGGATTATTTCCGCGCCGCGGGAACCCATGTGCTGGCGGGCCGGGAGTTCACTGAACGTGACGGAGCCAAGGCGCCGCGCGTCGCTATCGTCAACCAAACCTTCGTCGATAAACTACTCCCTGGCGAAAACGCGCTCGGCAAACGTCTTCGTTTTGGAACTTCGGGCGAGTGGAAGCAAATCATCGGTGTGGTCGAGGCCGGAAAGTACGAGACCATTACGGAAGATCCAAAACCGGCGGTTTGGGAATCGCTCGCGCAAGCCTACAACAGCAGCACTTCGGTTGTGGTGCGTACCCGGCTGCGCGAGTCCGAAGCGCTGGCGGCGGCTGTTGCCGCGGTCGCGAGGATCGATCCCGACCTGCCGGTGTTCGAGGCCAAGTCACTGCGCGAATATATGGATTTACCGTTGATTCCGCTGCGCCTGACTACGGGCTCGCTCACGGCGATGGGCGGTTTAGCGGCGCTGCTTTGCGCTCTGGGACTGTACGGCTTGTTGGCAAACAGCGTTGTGCAACGGACGCATGAGGTAGGCATTCGCATGGCGCTGGGGGCGCGCTCCGTCGATGTGCTAGGGCTTCTGATCAGGCGCATGGCGCTGCTGGTGGGGGTGGGAAGCGCTGCAGGGTTGATCCTTGCATTCTTTTCGACCAGGTTGCTGGCGAGCCTGTTGTACGCGAATGCTAGTCCGTCAGTTTATGTGGATGTGGTGATGCTGGTAGCGGTGATTGCGGCAATGGCTTCGATCGTCCCGGCGGCGCGTGTGCTACGGATCGATCCGTGGATAGCTTTGCGGCATCAGTAAATCAATTTCCCACCGAGATGACCGCATCGCGAGAGGTGACTCCGTTGATGGTGAGTGCGAGCGGGTAATCGCCCGGCGCAAGGTCCGCAGGTGATGAGATGTTGGCCTGATAGACGCCCAGGAAAAGCGGTGCGAATCCTAGGAAGAGCTTTCCCGCGGGCTCTCCTGCAACGGTTGCGCTCCAGGCATACCGGTCCACCGCCCCGGCGCCTGTCAAAAAGACCGTGAGCGGGCGGCCAGGCTTGACAGGAGTTGCAGGCGTGTTCAACGTGTTGTCGTCAGCGTTGACGGCGACGTAAATCGCAGGCATCGCCTCTGTGACCCAGAAATTGACCTCTGGCCCGGTGGTCCCGCTTGCCGTGACGGTTAGATGGTTGGTGCCGATGTTGATGTTGGACGGGAGTACCAGATTGATCTGCGCGGGTCCGGCGTATTCGACTGAGATCGCTTTGCCGTTCACCGCGACTCTTGCGGCATCGCTAAAATTATCGCCGAAAATACTGATTTGCGATCCAGCGGCTACGGGCCGCGAATCGAAATTTGCGGAGTTCACAACGCCTCGCCGCGCGATGCACGGGAGGGCAGCTTCTCCGTTGCCGGCTTGCGTGATGGTCATTTCAAGACCGCCTATCGTGACGGTTGTATTACGGCGCGGACCCGGGTTTGGCTTGATATCCAATTGCTGAGACACCCAATCGGCCGCTGGCGCGATACTCACGGGCGCGGGGCAGTTCAAGGGTGCTAGCGAATACGAGAGCGTTCCCCCTTCGGCTGACACACAGCGATTACGCTCGCCGATGCTGAGGACGCAAGCGCCCGTTCTCGCTAGCACGTCCTCGCGAATTTGCGGTAGGAAACTATAGGCAGTGTTGCCGGGGCACTCCGTGGAGCTGATCGCCTTAGGCGAAATGCTGGCGTCGCGGTGGCCGCTGATCACGTTGAGCATCAACCCGCTGGCGGCATGTAAGCTTTCTCCGGATGGATCCAGACCCCATTTTTTCGCTTGCCAGGCGAGCATGCTTTCCACCGTGTCGAGCATTGGCGCGGGCGGACGCACATCGATGTACGTTCCTAACAGCGCGACGCCCATGGTTCCGGAGTTTACGCCCGAGAAATGCGCCCCGAGCACGCCATCCCCGCCGGCGCGGCCTTCGTAGAGGAGTCCATTGGGATCGATCAGATAGTTGTAGCCGATATCGTTCCACCCGTTGCCCTGCACGTGCAGGACCCAGATGGAGCGGACCACCGCGGCCCAGTCTGTCGCAGTATTCACGCCATCCGTGTGGTGAACGATCAGATGAGTCACGGTGGTGTAGAGAGGCGCGTCCTGGGCGGGACAGGTCTGTGGAGTGCAACCCCATTGTTCGCGCGTGACAATGGGCGGCGGCTCGTTTGTAACATCGTTTGTAACATCGTTTGTAATAAACGCAGGCGACGGGCCGGGATCAATGACGAAAACTTCGGGATCGGGAACACCGTCGACTTCGAAGAATTTGTAGCCTTCGCCGAAGTAGATGAGTCCAGAGCTCATGAGATCGCGTTCGACCAGCTCGCCACGCGCAGCGACCCACGCAGTCCAACCCTGGCCGTCCATCGAAGCACGCGCCCGGATGTGAGTTGTGGATGGATCGTGCCAATAAACACCGATGGCTTGGAAGGGAAAAGAGCTCTGCGCGTTCGATCGCCGGATTCGTTCAGCGCGGGGCCGCTCGGCGGACCAGGACGGCGTATAGAGCATGCATGCGAGAGATAGGATCGCGAGGTGTTTCATGGATGACGGCCATTAAGATCTTAGCTCTTTAGGACCGCGGCTGTATGCGCCCCAGCGATTCCGCGCCCATCCGGCTCGCTTTTCATCTGGAACGCCGGCTATTCGATGAAACTATGGTAGAAGACTTCCGAATTGTAAGACCTGGCTAAGAGGAATGTGGCGCGAGACACACTGATGATAGCTGAACAGCAGTTGAAGCAGATTCTCGCTCGCGCGCTGCCTACACATCGGTTGGTGTCCTTTGAGCAAGTAAAGGGCGGACTTAGGAACACTATTTACCGGCTGCACGTAGATGGCTGGCAAGATGCACTGGCGCTTCGGGTGTACTCTCAAAGTCATTCAACCTGTCAGAAGGAAATCGAGCTACACAGGCTTGTCAGCGGCGTAATACCAGTTCCAGAGATTGTTTACGCGGATCCTGTAGATGACGACTTCGGCCCGCATATCCTGATGCGATGGATGCCTGGAGTGCCGTACAGGCACATCAAATCGAGTGGGAATGCTCAAGAGATCGCCGAGGCATCCCATTCTATCGGAGCAATGCTGGCGCGACTGCGCCGAGTCGCGTTCCCGCGAATCGCAGGTGGGGTCCATTCTGTTCCAGTTTTTATCGAGAGCTGCCTGAATTCGGCGGCGTTGCAGCAGCGTCTGGAGAGCCATCACCGGGAAGGATTGAGGAAGTTCGTCCGGGACCGGGCGCGGCAGCTCTCGGATCTGACAGAAGAGCCACATCTGGTGCACGCGGACTTCAGCTCGCGCAACATACTCTTAGACCGAGTCGCGGGCCGATGGACGGTTACGGGAGTCATCGACTGGGAGGGCGCATTCTCCGGCTGTCAACTGTACGATGTTGGCAGCATACTGCGTTATGAATGGCGATCGCAGCCTCGCATGGAGCCACACTTCTCGAACGGCTACCGCGAGAGTGGAGGCGTGCTGCCGGGGAACTGGAGAGAACTGGCGCGCGCCGTCGACCTAGTTGATCTGTGCAAAGGTTTAACGCATCCCGATCTTCCCGCCGGCGCCGCTTGTGAAATCGCACAGCTTGTAATGGACACGGTAGAAGGCCACGAGTCACTCCTGCTATCGTAAGCGCATGACAATCCCATTCCCCTTGCGTCTTCCTGTGATCGCGCTGCTGGCTTGGCTCGCGAGTGCCATTGCCGCCAGCCAGAATGCCGCGCCGAATGCGCTCACCGCGGAAGAAAAGCAGGCTGGCTGGATCCTGCTATTTGATGGCAAGACGATGCAAGGTTGGAACGATCCTCGATTGAAGACTCCACCCGGCGATGCATGGACGATCGAGGATGGATGTCTGAAGGCGCAGCCGAAGCCACGTATCACGGAAGACCTGTTTTCAGATAAGGCCTACCGTGATTTTGAATTGGCTTGGGAGTGGCGCATCGCTCCCCGCGGCAACAGCGGCCTGAAGTATCGCATTCAAGATCATTGGTTTGTGCCGAAGGCGGCTCCCGGCAGCAAGGAGGAGTTCGAAGCGACTGTGGAGCGGGCGTTCGCCAATCGTACAACAGAGCGGCCGGCCAAAGGCCAGGACTACGTCATTGGCTTCGAATATCAGATGACGGACGATTCCGGCAACCGGGATTCATTGAGCAACCGTACACATACAGCCGGCTCTCTGTACGATATTGCGGCGCCCGTGTCCCCACAAGGGCATACGGCTGGAGAATGGAACGAATCAAGAATCGTATTGCGCGGAAATCACGTCGAGCATTGGTTGAACGGAGTGAAAGTCGTGGACACCACTCTCGATTCCCCGGAGGAACGTGCTGCCATGGAGAGACGTTGGGGCGTCGCGCCGCACGTGGCCGAGCTGCTGATCAAGCAACCGAAACAAGACTGCCCGATCTCACTCCAGAACCATGGGAATGCTTGCTGGTTCCGGAGCATCCGGATCCGGCGTTTGTAACCTACCCGGGGCGGCGCTGCTCGAGATGTTTGTGCAGCCATGCTCGCGCGAACTCCCAATCCCGCTTGAGCGTCGCGACCGAGATACCGATCGCCGCCGCGGCCTCGGATTCCGTCAGCCCACCGAAGAATCGCAACTCCACTACCTGTGCCGCGCGAGGGTCAAGCTGAGCGAGATCGGATAGCGCCGCGTCGGCGTTCAGCACGTCCTGTTCCCGAGTTTGCGCAATATCGCCAACCTGTTCCAGGCTAATGCGTACGTGGCCGCCACCCCGCTTCTGCGACTGCAGAGCGCGAGCGTGATCGATCAAGATGCGCCTTAGCTGGCGCGCCGCAACCGCGAACAGATGATTGCGGTCTTGCAGCTCAAGTGACGTTGAACTAAAGAGCCGGAGGTAGAGCTCATGAACCAGCGCGGTTGGCTGGAGAGTGTGATTGCGGCGCTCGTTTCCCAAGCAGGCGGCGGCCATACGGCGTAGTTCGGTATAAACCAGGGCGACCAGCCGGTCCCGGGCTTCAATGCTACCGCCGCGGCAATCGGCGAGCAAAGTCATTAATTCAGTGCGGTCCGGAGCCAGATGCTCAGTGTATCTCGCGGAATCCGCTTATTTCAGGAATAATGAGCTAATCCGGCTCGCAGTACCGCTGTAGAGTGCGGAGGACCGAATGACGGCTGAACGATTCCGGCAAATTCGAAATGTTTTTGAAGCTGCGCTCGATCGATCGGGAGCCGATCGCGCGCTTTGGCTGGCCCAGGCGTGTCAAGGCGACTCCGGTCTTGGCCAGGAGGTGGCGGCGTTGCTGGCGCAGAGTGAGCGGCGTAGTGGCGTGATCGATTCACCAGCCGTCGAGTTGCTCGCTGGCCCGTACGAATCGCAATCGCGATGGGAAGGACGCCGCATTGGCGCTTGGGAGATCTTGCGGGAACTTGGCCGCGGCGGCATGGCGGTGGTGTACCTGGCACGCCGCGGCGATCGCGCATTTCACATGCAGGCCGCGGTAAAGATCGTGCAGACCGGTCTTCCCAGCCGCGAGTTACTCGATCGCTTTCGCCAGGAGCGTGAGATCCTGGCGCAACTCGATCATCCCAATATCGCGCGCCTGCTGGATGGGGGCACTACGCCCGAAGGCCTTCCCTATCTTGTTATGGAGTACGTGGACGGCGAGCCGCTGACCCAATATTGCGACGGGCGACGGTTGCCCACTGAGGAGCGTCTACGCCTGTTCGCCGATCTTTGCAAGGCGGTCAGCTATCTGCACGAGCACGCTATCATCCATCGGGATCTGAAGCCATCCAACATTCTGGTGAGTAAAGAAGGCGTGTTGAAGCTACTCGATTTTGGGATTGCAAAATTGATGGAGTCAAGCGACGAGCGTACGCTATTGATGACGCGATCCGGACTGCAGCTTCTGACACCCGAGTACGCCAGCCCGGAGCAGGTGCGCGGTGAACGCGTAATGGCGCAAACCGACATTTATGCTCTGGGTGTTATTCTCTACGAGCTACTCACCGGGCAGCGGCCCTATCGGATTCAGAGCAGAGTGATGCACGAGATCGTGCGCGCGATTTGCGAAGAAGAGCCGGAACGGCCCAGTAGTGTGGTCACTCACTCGCGGGAGCGCCTGGACGGAACGCTGATTTTACCGGACACCACCAGCCGCGCTCGCCAGTCGTCACCCGAGAACCTGAGCCGGGCACTCCGTGGCGACCTCGACGACATCGTGCTCAAGGCACTTCGTAAGACACCGGCTGCCCGCTATCGCACCGCGCAGCAATTCGAGGAAGACATCGCGGCGCACCTGGAAGGTAAGCGGGTTCTGGCCCATCACGATTCGTGGTTAACGCGGGCCTACAAGGGGGGCATCCACCATCGCGGCGTCGTGGCAGTAGCTTTCATCGTGTTGGTACTGCTGGCCAGTGGCGGCGTGTCAGTGAATCCCCGAGCACTGCTGTATGCAGCCGGCGCGTTTGGTCTGGTCGGCGTGTGGTATGCCGCTACTGACCGCACGGTGGGACGCCGCCTCGCGGACGGCGGTCCTTTCCATCAATCCTGGTCGCTGGTGATCTTGTGCGTTGCGATCTCCGCGATCGCTTTGCTCTTTCCCGAGCGGTATGGAATCTGGGTGCCCACCATCGTTTATTCCGGCTTGGCGACATACATGTTGGTGCGCTCCGTCGCCTGGATGTCGAGGAACCGCTGGGCCGGCCAGCTCGTCCTGGATGCCAGTGGCGCGCGAAACCGAACGGCCCTCGGCTCGTTCAATATGGTCTACCTGGGCAGCGCCATCGTCAACCTTTTCCAACACCATCGCCATTCGCCGATCGAAGCTATCGTCAGAGCGGTCGCGTTGGCAGTGGTGGGCATCTGTATCTATGTGCTGGACCGGCGGGTGGAGTTTCGCGACCGCGGCATAGTCTCCATGGGACGGCTGATTCCGTGGGACGAGATCGAGGCATGGGAGTGGGAAAGCGCGGCAGAGTCCCTGCAATTCCTGTTTCGTGCAGCGGGAGCGGAAGCGATTGTGTTGAAGATCGAGCGACGGCGCGCGGTGCACTTTTTGCCGCCGGTGCGGGTGCGTGTCTCGCCGGTAAAAGTAGACGATGTGACCCGGGTCATGGAACGGTATCTCTCGGAGTGGCCGGAATTGGCGGTTAACAGCGGCCGCGATGCAAGCCTACGTTGACATCTCAAACGCCCGGAAAAACCAACACAGGTAAGAATGCCTGTGCCACTCACCATGGGACAATTAGGTTTCATGACAGGGAACGACATCCGGCGGCAGTTCCTGGACTATTTCGCGGCCCGCGGACATCGCATCGCGCGCAGCGGTTCTCTAGTGCCAAACAACGATCCCACTTTGCTGTTTGCCAACGCTGGGATGAATCAGTTCAAGGATGTCTTTACCGGGCACGAAACTCGCGATTACAAGCGTGCGACCACCTCGCAAAAATGCGTGCGGGCCGGTGGCAAGCATAACGATCTGGATAACGTCGGGTACACGCGGCGCCATCATACGTTTTTCGAGATGCTCGGCAACTTCTCGTTTGGCGACTACTTCAAAGCCGAAGCCATCGATTTTGCCTGGGCTTTGCTGACCAAAGATTTTGGTCTTCCAAAAGACAAACTGTACGTCACCATCTTCCGCGAAGACGACGATGCCGAGCTGCTGTGGCAGAAGGTCGCCGGGGTTCCGATCGAACGTATTTTCCGGCTCGATGAAAAAGATAATTTCTGGCAGATGGGCGAGACGGGCCCGTGCGGTCCCTGCTCCGAGATCCATTACGACTTCGGCCCGGACGCCGCCGAACCTGGCCGTGAGAACGAGCGCTTTCCCGAGGACGGCGGCGGGCGGTTCGTCGAGCTCTGGAACCTGGTCTTTATGCAGTTTGATCGCTCGGCTGACGGCGTACTCACTCCGCTGCCCCGGCCCTCGATTGACACGGGAATGGGCCTGGAGCGCGTCACCACCGTGCTGCAAGGCAAGTTGTCGAACTACGACACCGACCTGATTCGGCCAATCATCGACCGCGCGGGCGAACTCTTCGGCGTCACCTATGGCGGGGAGGCTCGAAGCGATGTGGTTCTGCGCATCAATGCCGATCACGCGCGCTCGACGGCCTTTCTGATCAACGACGGCGTGCTGCCCGCCAATGAAGGACGCGGCTATGTGCTGCGCAAGATCATGCGGCGCGCGATTCGGAATGCGCGGATGATTGGGCGGCAGGATCCGTATCTCTACCAACTTACTGGTTTCGTTGCGGAACTGATGCGGCCCGGTTATCCGGAGTTGATGGAGAGCGTTCAGCGGGTGGCGCGCATCGTGAAAGACGAGGAGAATCGATACGCCACGACGTTCCAGGTAGCCGAGAAGGTATTCATCGACGAAGCGAAATCGGCGGCTGACGGCCGGTTGCCGGGAGCCGCTGCTTTCAAGCTATATGACACTTACGGGCTGGCGCTCGATGAGCAGGAGGAGATGGCTCGTGAGCGCGGTCTTACTATCGATCGCGAAGGCTTCCTGGCGGAAATGGAGCGCCAGCGCACCCGCGCTCGCGCCAGTTGGAGAGGCGGCGATAAGGGCCAGATTGCGTCCGTATATAAAGACCTGCCGGCGAGTGAATTCATCGGGCGCGAGACTCTGGAATCACCTGCCACCGTCGCCCGGGTGATTGAGCGGGACGGCAAAACCGAAGTTGTGCTGGATCGCACGCCGTTCTATGCGGAAGCGGGGGGCCAGGTGGGTGATACAGGCGTGCTGGTTTCAAAGGAGAGCGGCGATCCTATTGCGGTCGTCGAGAACACATACAAACCGGCTCCGGGGGCCGTGGTTCATCGAATTGCGCGTTTGGCTCCGATCAAGGAAGGCGACCTTGTGCTGGCGAGAGTGGACCGGCCAGTACGCGAATCGACCAAGCGCAATCACACCGCCACTCATCTGTTGCATGCCGCGCTGCGCAACGTACTCGGGACTCACGTCAAGCAGGCCGGCAGCGTGGTGGACCCCGAACGGCTTCGTTTCGATTTCACGCACTATGCCGCGCTGGACGAGCCTGAACTGGCGGGAATCGAGCGTTTGATGAATCAGGAGATTCTGGCCAACATCGAAGTCACGACCGATGTCATGGACACTGAGCTTGCCCTCTCGACTGGCGCCATGGCGTTGTTCGGCGAGAAGTACGGCGATGAAGTCCGAGTGGTTTCGATTGACCATTTCAGTAGGGAGTTGTGCGGCGGTACGCACGTCCGGCGGACTGGCGACATCGGTATTTGCAAGATCGTTTACGAGGGCAGCATTTCGGCGGGGGTCCGGCGCATCGAAGCGATCACAGGCGAAGCCGCGCTGCGCAAATTTCAGGAGACGATCCTATCGCTTCACCGCGTGGCCGGCATCGTGCATGCGCCTGAAGAGGAAGCGATCAACCAGATCGAGAAACTGCAGGAAGACAAGAAAGCGCTCGAGAAGCGAATGGAACAGATGAAGGACAAGCTGGCCCATGCGCAGATGGCCGAGCTCGAAGGCGGCGTCAAAGTGGTCAAGGGCGTCAAGGTTCTATCCGTGCAGGTCCAGGGCATGGATCGATCGCAGCTTCGAACCATCATCGATTCGTTGCGCAATAAATGGAAAACTGCCGTTGTCGTGCTTGCTTCCACCGACGACTCGAACGTTGCAATCGTCACGGCGGTTACAAAAGATCTCACCTCGAAGGTCCACGCGGGTAAGCTGGCTGGCTCGGTGGCGCAAGCGGTCGGCGGAAAGGGCGGGGGACGCCCCGACATGGCGGAAGCCGGCGGGAAGAACCCCGCGGCGCTGCCCGGCGCTTTGGCCGATGTCTACACCACAGTGGAAGGAATGCTTTAGGCAGTGCGCCATTTCGACGCGCTCATCGTCGGAGCCGGCCCCACCGGCTTGGCCTGCGGCATCGAGCTGAAGCGGCGCGGCCTCGATTGCGTCCTCATTGAAAAGGGCTGCATCGTCAACTCCCTCTATCATTATCCAACCCACATGGTGTTCTTCACCACGCCGGAGCTGCTCGAAATCGGCGGCATCCCGATGACCTCGCTGGGCGAAAAGCCGGGCCGCACAGAGGCGCTTAAATACTATCGGCGCGTGGCGGAGTATTTCAAGCTGAACGTTCACCAGTACGAGCGCGTGTTGAACATCGCGGGCGAAGACGGCGATTTCACCGTGACCACCGATAAGCGCGTGTACCACTGCCGCAAAATCATCCTGGCGACGGGGTATTACGATCTGCCGAATTTGCTCGGAGTGCCCGGCGAGGATCTGCCAAAGGTGATCCATTATTACAAAGAGGCGCATCCGTACTACGATCACGACGTTCTCGTGGCCGGGGCGAAGAACTCGGCCTGCATTTCAGCGCTGGAGCTTTTTTGGACCGGCGCGCGCGTTACGCTGGTTCACCGCGGCGCTGGTATTTCGAAGAACGTTAAATACTGGATCAAGCCGAACATCGAAAACCGCATCAAGAGCGGCGAGGTCACGGCCTATTTCGAGTCGCGCCTGCTCGAAATCCGGGAGCATGACGTGTTGCTGGCCACGCCTCAAGGCGAAATGCGCATCAAGAACGACTTCGTCTTCGCGCTCATAGGCTATCACCCGGACCTGGATTTTATGGCCTCGCTTGGCATTCGTCTCGACCCGGTGAGCCAGCGGCCGCGCACCGATCCAGAAACGCTCGAAAGCGACCGCCCGGGCATCTATCTTGCAGGCGTGATCGTGGCGGGCATGCACACCAACGAGATTTTCATCGAGAACGGGCGGTTTCATGGCGAGAAAATCGCCGGGGCCATCGCAGCTTCAGCGCGCCAGCACCAGTTGGTATCATCGTGAGCATGATTTGCTCTCGCCGTGATTTCGCCAGATTCGCCGTCCTTGCACCCGTCGCTTCGACGTTGGCCCCCCGGGCGACCGCTCAGATGATTGACTCAAAAGTAAACGGCGTCATGATCGGCGCCCAGACCTACAGCTTTCGCGACCGCTCGCTCGACGACTGCATTGCCGCCATGAAAGAGGTGGGCTTGGGCTATGCCGAGCTTTTTCAGGGGCACGTGGAGCCGAAGGACAAAGCCGAGCTCAAGAAGTGGCGCGATGACCCGCCCTACACGCAGCTCAAGGAAGTGCGCAAGAAATTCGATGACGCCGGAATCGTGCTCTACGCCTTCAACTATAGTTTCCAGGATAATTTTACCGGCCAGCAGATCGAGAACGGTTTTAAGATGGCCAAGGCGATGCGCGTGGACAAGATTACCGCCTCGGCGAACGTGGATATGGGTGACAGAATCGACAAGTATGCGCAACAGTATAAAGTCTACGTCGGCTTCCACAATCATGATTCCATGAAGCCCAACGAGTTCTCAACCCCCGAGAACTGGGAGACGATCATGAAAGGCCGTTCGAAATACATGAAGATCAATCTCGACATCGGCCATTTCACAGCGGCGAACTTCGATGCGGTGCAGTTTCTGGAGCAGCATCACAGCGATATCCTGACGCTGCATATCAAAGACAGGAAGAAAAATCACGGCGACAACGTGCCCTTCGGCGAAGGCGAGACACCGATCAAGCAAGTGCTGCAGGTTCTGAAGACCAAACATTACCCCATCCCGGCGATGATCGAGTACGAGTACGGAAAAAAAGGCATGGACGATGTTGCGGAAGTGAAAAAATGCTTCGAGTATATGAAAGCGGCGCTGGCGTAAGTAGCACAGGCATTCTTGCCTGTCTGGAGTTTCTACATTCTCAAGTGGGGCAGGTTGCCTAACCTGCAGGCTGATTGCTAATCGGCCCTCCCGCAAGAAACTGAGAATTCTTGGTCTCGAAGGCGATGCATTCGCTCCAAAGGTCCCCCGCCAGGAAGGCCAATGAACTTCTGAAGCTTACGGGGCGGCCCTTTTGGAAGATGAAAGTTACGACCATCTGGTGCGCAATCAAATCGAATTCGGAAAGATCGCTCATTATGGGCTGGGTTGGTTGCCCCCCGAAGCGTTCGTCTGGTCTAACGCCGGGGCCGATTGCCAATCGGCCGGGGTCGCGGTAGGGACGGCCATTGCTGCCCGCCCCCCGCACAGACCCGTGCTGGCGCTCCTAACGCACACGGTTCCTGCCTCGGATGTTTGGGTGTTTAGCGTCGAATCGCTCGTTTGGATAGGAC
>JBPCOQ010000008.1:0-21779 GCA_051000095.1 Bryobacteraceae bacterium
GACATTGTCGGGTGCCAGACGGGCAGCCATCGGCTCCACGCTCTTGCGCTCACCCGGCAGCAGCAGTCCGGCGCAGTAGGCCTTCAACGGGACATTGCGATCAGCGTGCCCTGCGGCTTTCGCCAGACCATCCATGTATGCCGCAAAGCGCTTTTCTTGTGGGCCTGGCGCGGATTGTGTACCCACAGAACAATCTTACACTATTTTGTTTAATTTATAACACAGTAGTACTATGAAGACACGTTGCGTGCGTTCCGCATGCAAGCCTACCTGGCATTCCGCGAAAAATACATCGCAGGCTTCGATGCCCAGGGTGAGCCCGAACGAAAACTCGCCCAGAATCTCGCCAATACCCAGTCGCGCGTCAACCGCTGCCACTCCCTCGAGTGCGGTATCTACGGCCTCGCCCACTCCGAGCATGGTGACACCATCCATACCGAAAACTCGCAGATCCACGCCACCCTTACCGCCGCCCAGAGTCTATCTGGAGAACGGCGACAGCCTCGAAAACCTGAGCCGTCACGGGAACCGGCTGCGGCGCAACTTCCAAAGCACGCTCAAACAGCTTCACGAGATGCAGGACCGCCACCGCGAAAGCGAATGGATCACCGTGAATACAGCGATTGCCATCTACAAAACGCACCAGATGCAGAACTTACCGTACAATCCGGCCGACGACGGGTTCATTTTATCAGTGCCCCAAATCGAGCGCCACATCGCCCGAAAGCAGCGCTCCGAAGACGCCGAGATCGCCCAAGGTTAACCGTTTCAACCCGAGAAATTCCGCGCCGCAAAGGCCGCATGACGCTGGCACAAGCACGGTAGAATCTGTTTATGCCGAATGAACAGTGTGACATCGGGCTGATCGGACTCGCCGTTATGGGTCAGAACCTGGTGATGAACATGAATGACCACGGCTACCGCGTGGCCGTGTTCAATCGCACCATTTCCAAGGTGGATGATTTCATCAAGGATGAGGCCGCTGGGTCGCAAGTGGTGGGCACGCACTCCGTCGGGGAATTGGTGCAGGCGCTAAAGAAGCCGCGGCGTGTGATGTTGATGGTGAAGGCCGGGGACACCGTGGATCGCATGATCGAGAGCCTGGCGCCGCATCTCGAAAAGGGCGACATCCTCATCGATGGCGGCAACTCCCACTATCCGGATAGCAATCGGCGGACCAGGGATCTGGCGGCCCAGGGAATCCTGTTTATCGGTACTGGCGTCTCGGGCGGTGAAGAAGGCGCGCGGCACGGACCGTCGATTATGCCGGGCGGGAATCCGGAAGCCTGGCCGCATGTGAAGGAGATCTTTCAATCCATCGCCGCCAAGGTGGAAGACGGAACGCCCTGCTGCGATTGGGTGGGTGAAAACGGCGCCGGGCACTACGTGAAGATGGTGCACAACGGCATCGAATACGGCGACATGCAACTGATCTGCGAGGCGTATCAGTTGTTGAAAGACGGGCTCGGGTTGACTGCCGCCGAGTTGCACCAGGTGTTCGATGAATGGAATAAAGGCGAGCTGGACAGTTTCCTTATCGAGATCACCAGCCAGATTCTTACCAAGAGCGACGACGACGGGACGCCGGTGATCGATAAGATCCTGGACAGCGCCGGCCAAAAAGGCACCGGCAAGTGGACCGCGATTGACGCATTGCAACTGGGCACTCCGGTCACTCTGATCGGAGAGGCGGTGTTCGCGCGCTGCCTGTCCTCCATGAAAGAAGAGCGCGTGGCGGCGTCGAAGATTCTCGCTGGTCCGCGACCTGAGCCGGCGCAGGACCGCAAGAGTTTCATCGAAGACGCGCGACGCGCGCTGTACTGCTCGAAAATGATCTCGTATGCGCAGGGCTATATGCTGCTGCGCGAAGCGGCGAAGGAGCAGGGCTGGAACCTGAACTTTGGCGGGATCGCTCTGATGTGGCGCGGCGGGTGTATTATCCGTAGCCGGTTTCTCGCGAAGATCAAAGCGGCATTCGACAAGAATCCGCAGTTGACGAATCTGCTGGTGGACGATTTCTTCAGCCAGACCTTGAATGAATATCATCCGTCGTGGCGGCGAGCCATCATTCAGGCCATTGAATCCGGCGTGCCGACTCCGGCATTTTCGACAGCGCTGTCTTTCTATGATGGATACCGAACCGCGCGTCTGCCCGCAAATCTGCTGCAGGCCCAGCGGGACTTCTTCGGCGCGCATACTTACGAGCGCTTGGATAAACCCAGGGGCGAATTCTTCCATACGAATTGGACCGGGCGCGGTGGCCGGACTGCTTCGGGTTCGTACAACGCTTAATTTCGGCGGCATTGGAAGGATGAGATGAAGCACGGTTTGAATATCCGGAAAGACGGCGCGCTGGACCTGTTGTCTCTAGGCGCGATGGTGCATCGCCTGGATCCCGGGCACGTCCCGTTCCGCAAGGCGCATGAATGTCACATTCACGTAAGTGGCGGCGAGTTTAACGTGGCTGCGAATATGGCGGACTGCTTTCTGATGCAGACCGGTATCGCAACCGCTATGGTGGACTATCCGATTGGTGAGCTGATCGCGGAGCGAGTGAGGGCGATGGGCGTGCGGCCGTTCTATAAGCGGTTCCACCACAACGGAGTCAATGGGCCGAATATCGCGGCGGTCTACAGCGATCGCGGTCACGGCGTGCGCGCGCCGGTTGTGTTCTACAACCGTTCGAATGAAGCAGCGGCGCAATTGAAGCCCGGCGACTTCGATTGGGATTCGCTTTTCTCCCAAGGCGTGCGCTGGTTTCATAGCGGCGGAATCTTCGCGGCGCTTTCCGAGACTACGGCCGAGTTGATCATCGAAGGCATGCAGGCGGCCAAAGCCGCGGGTGCGGTCGTTTCCTTTGATCTGAACTTCCGGGAGAAGCTATGGAATGTCTCCGGCGGTCAGCAGCGCGCCGTGGCCGTGATTGAGCGCATCATGAACCATGTGGATGTTCTGGTGGGCAATGAAGAAGATCTGCAGAAGGGGCTGGGGATTGCCGGGCCGGAGGTCGTCGCCAAGTCGAAGCTCGATCCAAGCGCATTCTTCGGCATGATCGACCGGGTGGTGCACAAGCATCCCGGCATCAAGGTGGTCGCGACAACACTGCGGGAGGTGCACTCGACGCATCGCCATAGTTGGAGCGCGGTGGCTTGGATCAATGGTCAGACTCATGTTGCGCCAACTGTCGATCTGGATGTGTTCGATCGGGTGGGCGGGGGCGACGGATTCGCGTCCGGATTCTTCTACGGCCTGCTGGCCGATGAGACGCCAGAGGAAGCCGTGAAGCTCGGTTGGGCGCATGGGGCGCTGTTGACCACTTTTCCGGGAGACACCACCATGGCGACCTTGGATCAGGTGCGAAGTTTCGCGCAAGGCGGGTCGGCTCGGATTCAGCGGTAGCTACGATGAGAACAAGCTAAAGCATGTTCTACAGCCGATGGATTTTTCAGCGTGGGCTGGGGCTCGTTTACCTGATCGCGTTTCTGGTCGCGTTGAATCAGTTTCGTCCGCTGCTTGGCGAGCGTGGTCTGCTTCCAGTACCGGCGTTTGTGAAGCAGGTGTCCTTCAGCCAGGCGCCCAGCCTGTTCCATTTTTTCCCAAAAGACGCGGCGTTCATGACCGCGGCCTGGCTGGGAATCGTGTTCTCCGTTCTCGCCACGACGGGTCTTTCGGACCGGTACAGCACCTGGTTCTCGATGCTGGTATGGGCCGTCCTGTGGGTGCTGTATCTTTCATTCGTCAATGTCGGCCAGACGTTTTACGGCTTTGGGTGGGAATCCATTCTGCTCGAGGCCGGATTCTTCACCATCTTTCTTGGCAGCCGGAATGTCGCGCCACAGATGATCATGATCTGGATTCTGCGATGGGTGCTGTTCCGCGTGATGTTTGGCGCGGGGTTAATCAAGTTGCGCGGCGATCCCTGCTGGCACGATTGGACGTGTCTGGATTATCACTACGAAACTCAGCCCATGCCGAATCCGCTGAGCTGGTTTTTGCATTGGGGGCCCGGCTGGACGCATCGCGCGGGGGTAGGATTCAACCACTTCGCCGAGCTAATCGTGCCATTCGGCTACTTCCTGCCGCAACCTGTGAGCTCGATTGCGGGTGTCATCACCATCGTCTTCCAGGCCTCGATCATGGCCAGCGGAAATCTGTCCTGGCTCAATTTCCTGACGATTGTGCTGGCGATTCCGGCGTTGGACGATCGCGTACTCAGAGCCGTGCTGCGGCTTGGCGCTCCGGCAGTCCGGGAGCCGCATCTGGTCCACAAAGTTGCGGTCGCTGCCTTGGCTGTTCTGGTTGTGTTCCTGAGCGTCAATCCGATCCGCAACATGTTCTCGAAACGCCAGATGATGAATTTCAATTTCAATCAATATCACCTGGTCGGAACTTACGGCGCGTTCGGCAGCATCACGCGCGTTCGAAATGAGGTGGTCGTCGAGGGCACCGATGAATCCGTGCTGACGCCTTCCACCAAGTGGCGCGAGTACGAATTCAAAGGCAAGCCGGGAGATCTCGGGCGGCTGCCCCCGCAGATCGCGCCCTATCATCTGAGATTAGATTGGCTCATGTGGTTCGCGGCGATGTCGGACTATAGCGAGCAGCCGTGGTTCCTCCACTTCATGGCAAAGCTGCTACAAGGGGACGCGGATACGTTAAGTCTTCTGAGATCGAATCCGTTTCCGAATCGTCCGCCCCGCTACGTGCGAGCGAGCTTGTACGAGTATCACTTCACGACGCCGGATGAGCGGAAGAAAACAGGCCAGTGGTGGAAGCGGCAATTGATAGGCGAGTATTTCCCAGTGGTGTCGCTCGACACGCCTGGCTTCCGGGATGTGCTGCAAAGGCTGGGCTGGTTATGACGCCCGGCCGCATCTGTAACACTGGGTTGTGCTAAAGAGATGGGAATACAAAGTTTTTGCGAGTCACCTGGACCCCGCCGAGCTCGTTGTGATCTTAGATGAGTGCGGGCGCGATGGCTGGGAGCTGGTAGCGTTAGCGGCAGTCGCCGATTCCCTGCCGCTAGAGGTAGTTCAACATACTGGCGCCCCAGTAACCCAGGCCGCTGACGAGGATGAAGAAGTTGTTCACGTGGAAGCATTCCGCTATATCTTTAAGCGGCCCTTGCTGTAGGACTAGGCAGAGTGGAACAGGCGCTTTCGCCTGTTCTAAAAAAACGGACAGGCGAACTGCGGCTCTTAACTACCGCCCGCCGCGGCGGCAACAGGCTGCAGAAGCGCCTGCAACGCCTTGGGCCCATCCGGGATCCCTCGGTTGGCCCGATCTGCCGTGGCCGTCGCAGCCAATGTGCACGAAGCATAGATCGCGCTCTCGATCTCTTGCGCTGTGGCCGCGGGCTTGGCTTCCCATAACAGCGCGGCCAATCCGCTCATGTGAGGAGTAGCTGCCGATGTTCCTGTTTCGGCCCGGAATCCGCCGCCTTTGTCAGTCGAAATGATATCCACTCCTGGCGCCACCAGGTCGGGAACCAAAGGATCGTCGGGACGGTTGAAGCGCTGGCTCGAAGAAATCGACGCAATCGACCCGTCCTGGGCGCTCGCACCGACGGACAGCGCTTGCGGATAATTTCCCGGCGAGTCGCTGTTGTTCGGGCCATCATTGCCCACCGCCACCACAGGCAGAATTCCGAGTTGCCGCACGCGTTGCATGATTGGTTGAAAGTCCTTGAAGAATCCGGGCAATCCAACCGACAGATTCAGTATCTTGATGTTCTTCCCGATCGCCCAGTCGATCCCCGCCAGAACCCGCGCGATCACATTGCCGCCCTCGATCACAATCCCGCTCACCAGAGTCGCGCCGGGAGCAACGCCCACGGCACGGCCCAGCGCAGGCCGGCCCGCGATCACGCCCGCCGAGTGTGTTCCATGGCCGTCCGTGTCGAAGGGCTTGAGGTCCCCTGGCATCGGCTGGCCTAATAAATCGAACTGCACGAATGAGCCGATCACGCCTTCGAGTGCGGGATGCGTGCCATCTACGCCGGTGTCGAGATGGCCAACCTTGACGCCCCGTCCGGTCAGGCCTTGCGCCCACATCCGATCGATCCCGAGGGTTTCGAGACCCCAGGACAATTGGAAGCTCGTATCGCTTACTGCCGCGACGGGCTTGACGCTCACCGGCTGGATCGCTCGTAGAGGCGGTATGGAGTGGACACTCTTGACCAGCGGATCAGCCTGGATTGCGTTCAATCCCGCGGCTTGAATCGAACCGAACGCGACGTTGAGATTGGGGAAATACTGCATGGCCGAGTCCGGGACCTTTGCAAAGACAAAGCCGGATTCCTGAGCCGGCCCTTGACTGGCCTGCCGTTGCGCTTCCTCGTGAAGTTGAGTGAAGTGAAAACGTTTGCTCCACGATCGCAGTTTCGCGGGCGTGGGCTTAGCGTCTTTCTTGAGCACGCAGATCACCTTGGCTGATCCCGCCGCCTTCAGGTTCTCCCGAAGGTAGCTCATGGATGCGTCACGGTGATCTCGAGTTTCTCGATTCGAATCGGACTTGTGGACGTGCCCGCGAGCGGAACCAGTGTGAAACGCAGCTTCGAACCGGCGCTGAGCTTGCGCTGCTGTGGCCAGTTCAGCGGCATAATCACGTTCTTCGGAACCCTCGAGGGGCCGGCCAGAATGCTGGCTTGGCCGACGTAGCGCTCTGAAGTGGCAGGCGTGGAGCGGTCCGCCGTGGGCAATTCCACAAACACGCGGAACAGAGCAGGATTTCCTGGGGCCACGGAGATTCCCACCAGGCGCAATGCGTAATGATCTCGCGGTCCGGCCAGCTCCGGAAGCGTTAGCTCACGGGTGACCGGGCTCGCAGTCAGCGTGATATCGGAGTCAGCGGGAGCGGCCATACTCACCGTCAGCAACACAGTCGCGAGTATTGAATTACTCAGCAAGCTTTAGCGCTCTACTAGGTAGACGTTCCGGTAATCCAGCCGGGTTGCCGCCGATCTGCCAGCGGCGGCGACATAGGTCAATTGCACGCCTTGGCCCGCGCCCGCACGCAGCGCGAATGTTGTACTCGCGTTGAGCATCAAGCGGGTCTGGGCTTCATGCCTGTGAGCGGATGCGAGCCGCGTGACGAAGCCAAGATAGTTGGCCGCGGTGGCGGCTCGGGTAGCTGGCGGATTGCCCGCGAAGATGAAGTAGACGCCCGGGTTGGACGGGAGCGCCGCACCTTCCACCACGAGGAATCGAGTCGCGTTGAGAGCGCCCGACCCAAGGATGCGGTTCTTGAGATCGCCGGAAATGCGAATCGTGTGTGTTGCGGAATCGAACGTGACCTCGAATTTGTGCGGCGTTCCCGGGACAGCGAGAGCGGCGCCGGGCGGATAGCTATAGCCCAGGTTGTTCGCGGTGTCCAGCACGTCGCCGATCGCAATGCTGCGGAATACTTTCTTGTGATCGAAAAACGTGAACTTAGTCGCGAGCCAGTCCGGGTCGGACGGATTCACATGGTTGGTGGTATCCCTGCGGTTCCATTCAGCCCACAAGCGGTCGAGATTGCCGTGGTGGGAGTAGAAGATCGGATCGCGCGCGGCGGTGGGCAGGCAGCCCATGTCGGTGAAAGAAGGATTCAAGCGCGGGCTGGAAGTCCAGATGTGAATCATTCCGTGCGACGTCTGTTCGAGCTGGCCGCCATCGGTGGCGGTGCCGCCAAAAGTAGCGAAGTCTGGCGCGTTCATCGCATTGATATTGCCGGGTAAGATCACGCCAATGGGCATCGTCGCGCCGTTGTTCACGCCGCGGCTCGCGTCGAACAGCGAATTTGGTTTTCCGCCTGCCAGCTTCGCGCGATGGATGGCCGGCACGCTCCGGTTGGCGGGCACATCCCAATCCCAGTAAGGCAGGCGGAAGGTGGGATCGCCCAGCAGCTCGCTCAGGATACGCTCGTGATAATACAGGTACGCCCGGTGCCACGGGAGAAAGATCCAGGATTGATGTACATCCGTGTTATCGGGATTACCGCCGCACTGGACGCAATGTATGTTGGCCTGCTGCGCCCAACCTCGCGGGTCGGAAGGATCGCTCACGGCCAGTTCGCGCAGCTTCTGATAGGCGAGCCGCAGGCGGCTGGTTTCATTCGCGTCGGCCGCGACCAGGCTCAACGGTTTGCGCTGAATATTGGTGATTGCGGATTCGACCTCGAATGGCGTAGGAGTCCCGGTTGGCAGCGGAGGGCATTCAGCCGGTAAGGTGTTGCAATTCTTTTGCTGCGCCGCCAAGCTGGAAGCGAAACCGAACATGGAGGCATGAAACGCGCGTCGTGTCAGATGGAGCGGCATAGAACCTCACCGGATACTATACAGGAAACGGTGCGTTGAGACGGAGGTTCTGGTTTATTGCAGATGTGGGGAGCGCCTACGGCGCGCGGCAGGTAACAAGATCACCTGCCCCACGATCCCGACGAGACCTGTTCCCCGCGCAGCTTGGCCCTATTCCCAGCGCAGGGCGACGATTGGATCTACCTTCGCGGCCCGCCGGGCGGGAACGAAATTTGCCACGAACGCAACCGACAACAGGACCACGCTGCGAGCAGCGAAGGTTGGTCCGTCGGTGGCACTCACGCCGTAGAGTTGATGCGCCAGATAGCGAGTCAGCCCTAAGGCTCCCGCAATGCCCAGCGCTGCGCCGGCGACGGCGATCAGCATGCCTCTCACCAGCACGAAGCGCAGAATGTCGGCCCGGCTTGCTCCCAGGGCGAGGCGAATGCCGATCTCCTGCGTTCTCTGGCTGACCACATAGGACGTCACGCCGAAGATTCCGACCGAGGCCAGCGCCAGTGCCAGCCCGGCCAAGACGCCCAGCAGCGTCATCGAGAATTGCCAGGGCACCACCAGTTCATCCAGCAGCTCATTGAATGTCCGGACCTGATAAATCGGCTGATCGGGATCGATGCCACGCGCGGCGGCCCGCACCGGCTCAATCATCAACCGGGGGTCGCCCTCCGTCACAACGGCAAGCACCATTCCGCGCGACGGCATCTGCCGCTGCGGAAGATACATCACCGGTTCCGGCTCAGAATCTAATTGCGTGCGTACATCGCGAACGATGCCGGCGATTTGCCTGGGCGGGCGCTGGTCATCCATATGGATGATCATCTGACGGCCGATCGGGTTTTCATCGGGCCAGTATTTGCGCGCCATCGACTCGCTGATGATCATCACCGGCGGTGAATCAACCCGGTCGCGATTGTCGAACGCCCGTCCTCGCACCATTGGGATATTCATGGTCTCGAAATAACGCCAGTCGATCATGCGAATCAGCTCGAACGTTCCATTCGGGACCGGCGGGCGGCCCACGATATCGAAGCTGTTGTTGAAGGCGCTGCCGGTGAGCGGTAGAAATGTTGTCGCGGACGCTGCTCGAACTCCCGGCAACACGCGCACGCGATCGAGCAAACGGTCGCAAAAGAGCGCCACGTCAAGCTTGTCGCCGTACTTCGCCGGAGGGAGCCCGATACGGGTTGTTAAGACGTGATCGGTCCGGAAACCCTGGTCGATGCCGCGCAGCCGCATGAACGAGCGGATCATTAGGACCGCGCCGATCATGAGAACGAGCGAGAGCGCGATCTGCCCGACGATCAGGACGGCGCGAAGCCAGTGAGCGCCCGCGCCCGAGGTGGAGGACCGCCCGCCATCCCGCAACGCCTGCTGCACGTCGATTCTAGTTCTAGTCGCACTGAAAGCGGGCACGACGCCGAAGAATAGCCCGGTTGCGATGGAGATCAACAGCGTGAACGCCAGCACCCATCCGTTGAGTTCCACCGCGTTTATGTGCGGAAGGTTGTCCGGCTGAGCGCGAGCAACGCATCTTTGCCCCATTGGGCGAGCAGCAGTCCACCTGCGCCGCCGCATAGACTAATGAGCAAACTTTCGGTGATGAGTTGCTTGACAATGCGAGCGCGCCCGGCGCCCAGTGCGGCCCGGATCCCAATCTCACGATGCCGTCCGCTGGCTCGCATCAGCACCAGGTTGGCTACGTTGGCGCAAGCGATCAGAAGCACCAGGCCCACTGCGCCCAACAGCACCAGCAGCGCCGGGCGCACGGTCCGGGTCACTTCATCGCGCAGCGGCAGTATGATCACGCCTTCGCCGTTCCATGTTTTGGTGTTAGCCTGTTTAATCGCGGCGGCCAGGCGGTTCATATCGGCTCGCGCCTGTTCCAGCCTGATGCCTGGCTTGAGCCTGGCGATCACCTTCAGGTAGTGCGAACCTCGCCACACCATCTCCTTTGGCTCGATCTGCTGCTGGATGGGCACGTATAGCTCAGCTTCCCGATCCGGAAACCGGAAGGCCGCGGGCATGATGCCGGCGATGGTCCAGCGAATCCCATTGAGCGAGATGTCCTTGCCGAGAATGCCCGGATCGCCGTGAAAGCGGCGTTGCCACAGAGGATATCCGAGGATCACGACGCGTTGCGCCTTGTACCGATCGTCTGGTGGCGAGAAGTCACGTCCGATCGAAGGCTGGACGCCGAGCAAGCGAAAGAGGCTGGCCGACATGGCGGCGCCGATGATGCGCTCGGGTGCTCCGGCACTGGTCAGGTTGTAGCTGAAAGTATCGAATGCGCCCATGTTCTCGAAGACGTGATTGTGGTCGTTCCAGTCGAGGAAGTTGCCCGGCGCAACCGCGTTGCTGCTGGAAACGTCGTTGGCCTTGCGCGCCTCGGCGACGGTCACCAGATGGGCAGGGTCGTGGTAGGGCAGCGGCCGAAGCAGCACGGCATCGATGACGCTGAAGATTGCCGTGTTCGCCCCGATGCCGAGTGCAAGGGTGACGATCGCAATCAGGGCGAAGGAGGGTGAGTTCGCGAGCGCTGGCGCGCCGTAGCGAATGTCCCGCCAAAGTTGTCACATTGAGTGGGTGAGTGCATTTTCTTAGCCACCCCAATCGCTGGAAAGCCAGCACTTGCGGACAAATAAGTGTTCATTTGCGGGATGGATTGTGCGAAGCGCGACATATGATTAGACCATGGCAGTTCAAGAGAAGGTCCGTTGGGGCGTGCTGGGCGCGGCTGGCATCGCGCTCAAGAAAGTGATCCCTGCCATGCAGAAATGCGAGCGCGCGACCGTTTACGCCATCGCTTCCCGCGATCTCGCGAAAGCCCAGGATGTGGCGCGCGCCATGGCAATTCCAAAAGCGTACGGCTCATATGAGAAGTTGCTGGCCGACCCCGAAGTGCAGGCGATCTACAACCCGCTACCGAATCACTTGCATGTTCCGTGGTCGATCCGTGCCGCCCACGCGGGCAAACATGTGCTGTGCGAGAAGCCCGTAGCTTTGACGGCCGCTGAGGCGAAGCCGCTGCTCGATGTTCGCAATGCGACTGGTGTGAAGATCGGCGAAGCGTTCATGGTACGCGTGCATCCCCAGTGGCTGCGCGCGCGGGAACTGGTCCGGTCGGGCGCCATCGGTGAGCTGCGAGCCTTCAGCGGATTTTTCAGCTACGCCAATCGCAATCCGAAGAACATCCGGAACATTCTGGAATACGGAGGTGGCGGGTTGATGGACATTGGCTGCTATCCGATCAATACCTCGCGCTTTGTATTCGGTGCGGAGCCGGACCGCGTTCTCGGGCTGCTGACCAGGGATCCGGCAATGAGGATCGATACGCTGACCTCGGCCATTCTGGATTTTGAAGGACGCCACGCCACGTTTACGTGCAGCACGCAGCTTGTCCCCTATCAGCGGGTGCAGATCTTGGGGACGACCGGCCGCATCGAAATCGAGATCCCGTTTAATGCGCCCATGGACCGGCCAACCCGGATCGTCATCGACACAGGCGCCGATTTGTTCGGCGGCGGCAGCCATGTGGAGGAGTTCCCGATTTGCGACCAGTACACTTTGCAGGGGGACGCGTTCTCGCGGGCGATTCAAGAAGGTGGCGAGGTACCGGTTCCGCTAGAGGACGCGATTGCCAATATGGCCGTGATTGAGGCGGTGTTCCGGTCGGGAGAATCGGGGCAATGGGAACGGCCGCTTTAGTTACCAACTGATTACCCACTTTTTACAAAAACTGTCGCGGCTCGATCTGTTTAGTTATTTTCCGGCGCAAAATTAGGCCTAACTGACCTGCCTTCATAGGACCTCGGATGAACTCGGTGTATGATCGAACGTAATCGCCTGTGCGGGCAATCGGCGAGCGCTGAATCAGAGGCGCAAAGGGGAGCGCATGAAGCCGGGTATGACGCAGTCGCGCCGCGATTTCCTGCGAAGCGGAGGCGCGTTGATCGTTGGCTTCAGCATGGCTGACAGGAGCGGCAAGCTGTCGGCGTAGAGCCAGATTCGTCCGACAGGGCTGGTGGACGCGACCCAGGTTCATTCCTGGATTACGATTGGGGCGGACGAGAGCATCACAGTCTATTCGGGGAAGATTGCGTTCGGTCAGGGCTTTTCGACTGTGCAAACCCAGTTGATCTCCGAGGAACTGTCCGTCCCGCTCAATCGTATCAATGTGATCTTGGGCGACACGGGCTTCACTCCCGATCAGGCTGTCACTTACGGCAGCCAGACCACTCCCACGGAGTTCAGGCCGGGCGGGTTGCGCCAGGCTGTCGACACCGCTCGCGACGCGCTATTTCAACCGGCGTCACAGCAACTTGGTGTGGCCACGAGCCAGCTCACGCTGAACAGCCAGGCTATACGGAAGGATCCACGCCAGTACATCGTTCTCGGAACCTCGGTGCCACGCATGGATCCTCCCGCCAAGGCTACGGGACAGTTTCAGTACGTTCAGCATGTGCGCCTGCTGGGAATGCTGCACGGAAAAGTGGTCCGGCCGCCGTCGGTGGGCGCGGCAGTGGTCAGCGTCGATGAGGGATCTGTGGCGGATCTTCCCGGTCATATCAAGGTGGTCGTCAAAAACAACTTTGCCTGCGTGGTCGCCGATCCGGAATGGAACGCCATTCAAGCGGCGAAAGACGCTGAATGTGACATGGTCGCAGGGCGTGGTGAGCGCTCAGTATCTGCATCCGTATCAGATGCACGGATCGCCGGCCAGTTCCTGCGCGGTCGTCGATGTTCGGGGAGGAAGCGGATCAAGCGCCACGGCGAAGATCTGGTCGGCCACCCAGGGCGTTTATCCCCACCGTGACAGTGTGGCTATGGTGCTCGGAATTCCCAAGGCAAATGGGAGCGTGGATTTCACCTTCCGCGCGGTGTGCCCGACGGGCGAATCCGAGACGCTGCTGAATGTGCCACAGTTCGACTTTAACTGGCAGCTTGGGTACGAGGAAGCGAAGCCGATCCTTCTTCCCAAGAGTACGCGTATCGAATGCACTACGCATTTCGATAATTCTCCGGACAACCCGGCAATCCGAATCCGATGGTAGAGGTCCGGTGGGCGATCAGAGTTGGGAAGAGATGATGATCGGCTGGTCGCGGTGGTGATTGACGCGAAGGCCGATCCGGCCATGCTGCGGAGAGCGGCTCGGGCCAGCGCAAGCCCTGGCAAAGAACCACCGCGCGGCCGCGATCGATCGCCGGGGACACGGGCTTAGCGATAAGCCGTATGATCCCGGCAAATACGGAACCGATCGGATAGCCAGAGATGTCATCAAAGATGGATCACTTTTCCCTTCAGAAGGCGCATATCCACGGCTACTCAATGGGAGGAGCGAGCACGGCTCAACTGCTGGCGCATCATCCGGAGCGATTTATCACAGCCGCTTTGGCCGGCAGCGGGATCCGCGAGCTCGATCCGGAGTGGGTCGTGAAGGTGCCCAAAGATGAACCGGTCCCGATCGGCTCGAAGCCGAGGCCAGCCAGAGTCTGGGCCGGCCGGGCCTGCAGGCTGGCAAGTCGCACCTGACCGCGATTATAGCTGGCTATATGCCTAGGTTGTACGTAAAAACGCTGGTAGATTTCATTAACTCGAACGCCCCAAAGCCGGAATCGCGAGATTACGTTACCTAAGGCCGGCAAATATTTTTGTTTAGGCCATTAGGTTTGTGGCCTTCCAAGCCGATAAACGGCTAGGTATGCCGACGGATGCTTTGATTTGGGTGCTCTTGCCCGTTTTCGTAGCGGTGGGTTCCGCGCTGCTCTCCTACTCGATTATGCAAGCGCGGACGGAAGCAGCCATCTCGAAGGAGCGCGAGTCGCTGGCCGAGGCCCGGGCCTCTATCGCCACCCATAAAGTCACCATGGAGGAGCGAATCCGCGCGACGGAGGAGGAGACTCGCCGCAAGGCCCTGGACGAGTTTATGCAGGAATTCCGTGTGGAGGAGCGCCACTACATCCGGGAGAACAAGTCCGCCTCGATGCGGCGCAAAACCATGGTGATGCAGGAGCGCCTGTTCTTCCGGAATGTCCCGCTTTCGAATTGGGTGGAGCGTGAGATGACAATTGAAGAGAGCTCGGGCGATCCCCAGATACCGGAGACTCAGTCGAGTCTCACAATGAGAACGCTGGCGGATTCAGAGGAAGAGCCCGCGCCGGCCGGACTGCTGAATTAACGAACTCAGCCAGCACGCAGGGCCTGGATTAGTAAACAATCCGCAGCGCCAATGCGTTGAAGACGCGGATCTGCGCAACGCACGCAGAGCCTCCGGTACTGGCTGGGATCCACGATGGGCAAGAGCGGAGGGAGTTTGTCCAATAGGGTCGATCCGCGGATCGAAGGAGTCTCCCTCCATCACGGAAACGGCCAGGCGTTCTCCATCCGGCGACAATCGGGGCCAGAGACAACTCCCCGGCTTCAGGAGTCCGGAGGCGGCTTCACGGCCGGTATGCCAGAGCCGTTTATTCCAACCCCAGCATTTGAGACGTACCCGTCGTTCCGGCCGGACGGCCGGTGGATGGCGCACGGATCGATTCCTCGGATGGCGAGAGGATCGTCGTGCGGATGCCCGCCGGAATGCCCGAGGACCAGCAGACGGAAGATCACGTGACTTTCATGCTCAACTTCTTCGCCGAAGTGCGACGACGCGTGGCTTCTATTGGGCGATCGGCGGGGCGATTTTTCCAAAAGCGATTCGGCGGTCCGGAGGCTTACGGGACGACCACGACTTTTCCGAACTGCTGTTTACTCTCAAGGCGCTGGTGAGCGGCGGCGATCTCGGACAGCGGATACACACGATCGATGATGGGCTTCAGATCGCCTCGAAAGATGAATTTCAAGACGCGGTGCAACTCGCCCAAAGTTCCCATGTAGGACCCTAGCAGCGACTGCTGTTTGCTGAAGAGAAAACGGAGATCGACTTTGACATCGTAGCCCGTGGTGGCTCCGCAAGTGACAAGCCGGCCGCTGGGCGCGAGACTCTCGACGCTTTTGGTCCAGGTCGCCTGGCCGACGTGTTCCACCACGACGTCCACGCCGCGGCGCTCCGTGAATTTCTTGACCTCGGCGGAAATGTCCTGTTTGTAGTGATCGATCACCAGATCCGCGCCCAGCTCTTTCGCCTTGGCCATCTTTTCATCCCCACCGGCCGTGGCGATCACCCGGCAATGGAATAGCTTGGCGATCTGAACGGCGGCCATGCCGACGCCGCTCGATGCCGCGAGCACCAGCACGTCCTCGCCTGCCTCCAGGCGCGCGCGGGACAACAGCATGTGCCAGGCGGTCAGGAAGACGAGGGGGGCCGCGGCAGCCTGTTCGAAGGTCAAATTATCGGGTACGGGGATGATTGCGTATTCGGGAGCGGCCATGTACTCGCGGTTGCCGCCGGCGATCCCAGTGCCGAACAAGGTGTACTTGCGGCATTCATTGTCGCGGCCGGAAACGCATTGCGCACACTGGCGGCAACTGACTCCGGGGGAGAGCAGCACGCGCATGCCGGGCTTCACGCGTTCGCATAACTCGCCCACACGCACCACTTCGCCAGAGATGTCGCTACCGAGCACATGGGGAAATGCGAACTTCAGGCCGGGAATTCCGGCGCGAACGAATAAATCGAGGTGATTCAGGGCGCAGGCGCGTACGCGTATCAGAGCCTCCGTGGCTTTGATCTCCGGCTCGGGCACGTCGCCGTACTTCAACACTTCCGGTCCACCATGCTGGTGGATCATCACAGCTTTCATGCGAGGTTGTCCTCTCTTCCTTTCTACTATAGGGGTGCCGAGATACGATATCTTCATGTCTTTTCATCTGAACGGCAGAACGGCACTGGTCACCGGGGCCGGCCGCGGCATTGGACGCGCAATCGCCATGCAACTAGCGGAAGCGGGGGCTTCGGTGATGATCAACGATATCGATCCGGAGGTTCTCAAGGAAGCTCGGGGGGCTGTTGGGTCTAAGTGCAAGTCGTGGCCGGGCGATCTTACCGCGCCGGATGCTCCGCGGAAGCTGGTAGACGCCACGGTGGGCGAGTTCGGATCGATCGACATTATCGTCAACAACGCGGGCTATACGTGGGACAACGTGATTCAGAAGATGACGGACGAGCAGTTTCAAGCGATGCTGGACATTCACGTGGTGGCGCCGTTTCGGGTGTTGCGCGCCGCTTCGGGCTGGATTCGCGAGACGGCGAAGAAAGAGAGCGCCGCGGGCAAGCGGGTGATGCGCAAGGTGGTGAACATCAGCTCGATCTCGGGGACAGATGGCAATGCGGGCCAGGCGGGTTATTCGTCGGGGAAGGCCGCGATTGTAGGACTGACCAAAACCATCGCGAAAGAATGGGGACGCTATAACGTCAACGTGAATGCGGTGGCGTTTGGGATGATCGAAACGCGGCTGATCCAACCGCTGGCCGGCGAGAGCGCGTCGATTGAGATGAAGGGCCGCACGATTCCGGTGGGCGTGCAACAGAAGATGCTGGACGCGGCCAAGACCATGTGCCCTTTGGGACGACTGGGCACGCCAGAGGAGGCGGCGGGCGCGGTCATGTTTTTCTGTTCGCCGCTCTCGGATTATGTGAGTGGCGAAGTGCTGGTGGTGAGTGGGGGAGCGCATTTCTAACAAAATGGAAAATCGCCCTCGAATCGCCGTGTTGAAGTAGCTGCCCTTCGATGGCGCGTCCAACAGCGCTTGGTGCACGATTGCAGGAGCGCCGAAGTACCGATAGATGGCCCGACCCCAGAACTCTAACTGTAATAGTTCTCGAGCTTCGTCGTAGCGAACCGTCGCGAGAGCCGTGGATTCCACAGACGTAACGCGAATGGGGTGACCTCCTTCTGGAGGCGTTCGCCCTCAAACAGGATAGTCCACAATTGTTTTTAAGTGCTCTTCGGGAGTCCGGTCGTAAGTATCGCCGCCTGCTGTCATGCCGCGTCCTCGATTGTCACGGCGATGCGCTTGCCGAGTGCGACCAGCGCGGCCTGAATCTTTTCCGGTTTGGTGTCGCGCTTCGGGTTCAACATGCGCGAACAACGGTTTCGCTCACGCCGAGGCGCTTCGCAAGTTCGGTGTTGGGTATCCGGCGTTCGCGCATCGCGACGTATAACACCAACTTCGGCGCAAGATAGAGTGGAACGCTAATAACATAATTGGCCCCGCTTCGGCTTCGAGGGCGGCGGAATCTTGTCTCTTCGGGCGATGCGGCCGGTAAGCGCTTCGGGCGGTGAACATCAGAAGTCCTCCTTTCAAAGCCCGAGCTGCTTGGCAGAGTTTCCTACTAATGCTGGAACACCTCCGCCATCGCTCGCCGGATCTGGCGATTGCGCATGAACCAGCCCCAGACCTTACCGGAGCGCAAGTTCTCCGCGCTCAGGAGCGTAATGCCTAAATCGATGCCGATCACATCGCGATCGGTCCAGCCGTTGGCCGGATGAAATGCGTCGACGAAACCGTACCGCTTGTAGATCCTCTCCCCGAACTCTTTATGCATCTGCATTAGGGCCGGGATGCAGATCCCGGGCGCAAGCATCAGCGACCCTCCGGCGGCGCACGGGACCACAGTCCCGTCGATATTCCGCGTGGCCGGAGGGCCGCCCCATGCCTTATAACCCTTGGCGCTATCTGACGCCGTGATGCCCCACACGTTTTCCGAATAGCCGGGAAACTGGCTCTTGAGATCGATGCAGAACTGTCGATGAGCGAGCGTGGCCTCCACTGAATTGTCGAACCAATTCGTGTTCGGTGGCCGCTTTTCACGGCTCTTTCGAAAATCGATCCAAGCCTGCGAGTACTGATGAACGAACAGCGGCGGCGCTCCGCTGATGTAGGTGTACCCGGCGTAGCTTACTAAGGGACGCCTCCAGGCATACCACGATTCGATGGGCAGCGGCGAAGTAGCTGAAGCGATGCCCAACAGGTACATGATGCCGAGCTCGCAGTGATGATCCCAGTGGTTCTTCGAGAAGCCGTCCTCGGGCTTCCAGTGCATGGACAGAAGGGCCGGGTCGCCGTTCAGCATCCATCGATAGTCGATGCGGTCCCAAATCGTACGCGCCAGACCGACGATTTCCTCGTCCTTATCGAAATACTCCCGCGCGCTAACCACTCCCGCCAGAAGCAGCGACGTGTCGATCGGAGAGACTTCAGTTTGGCCCCTGCGCGCGCCGGTGGCGGAATCGACGAAGTGATAGAACCAACCGTGCTCATGCACCGCTTTTTCAGCATAGAAGCGAAGCGTGGCGAGAACCCGCTCGCGTGCTTGCGCGCGCGAAACCCAGCCCCGTTCGCTCGCGATGCACAGGCCGGTCAGGCCGAAACCGGTCGCGGCACTCGATGCGGTAGGCCGCGGGTCGGGAGTACCGCTATCGGCGAGGGCGCGGTCGCGAACCAGGCCCGTGCCGGGATCGGCCTGTTCCCAAAAGAATTGAAAGGACCGGTGGGACAGGTCTTCCAGAAACTGGTCTTCCTCTTTTGTGAACCGGCGGCCGACAGCGGCCGCCGATAAGGCGAGCGGAAGCCCGCAAAGCAAAGCGCGTCTTGTCAGCATGATTCAGATTGTGGCACGGGCATTCTTGCCTGTGTTTGGTTTCCCTAACCAGTTTGCCATTCGGCCGCAAACCTTTTCAGCCAGAACCCCACACACTCTCGAAAACCCTCCTGTGGTGGGCGGTAGAGTGGAGCAAGCAGGCCGTTGGCCTGCCGAGCAGGCGAAACCGCCTGCTCCACTCATTCATAGTGAAAAAGGTGCCCGTTTCAAGTGCGACACACTCTCGAAAACCCTCCCGTAGTGCAAGGTAGAGCGGAGCAGGCCGTTGGCCTGCCGAGCAGGCGAAACCGCCTACTCCACTCACTGCTTTTCATCGCCTTTGGTGGGCGATCCCGCGCCCATACACACAGGCAAGAATGCGAGGCCCGGTTCCAACAGGCCCGTCCAACACGTGGTTCGAAACGCCGCAGTTGCTGCAAACCGCCGAGCCGCGGGCGCTATCGCCAGAAAGGTGCTTTCTTTTCCCGGAGCAGGCTCCTCTGGCCGCGGGGCTCGCTCGCCGTTAGCCACCCCGGTGATATCGTAAACGAAGGAATCTTTGGGCATTGCGTTTCGTCCGGGATCAAAACTCGAGAGGTGTTTATGAAGTTTTTCGATGTCGCTTTCTGTATGCTTGCCGTCTGCTCAGCAACCGCGTACGCGCAAACCGGCGTGACACCCGGATCGAAGGTACGCCCTCAAGAATCCCTCGTCGATTTTGAGATGATGACTTGGCCCGAGGTGAAGCGAGCGATTCGTGACCAAGGCAAGACCACAGCGCTCATCTATAACGGGGGAACCGAGCAGCGAGGGCCCCAGAACGTCAACGGCGGCCACACACTCATGGGGCGCGCGACCGTCATCGCAATTGCCGAGAAGCTTCAAAACGCGATCGCCGCGCCCGTGATGCCGTTCTCCGTCAATAACGCGAATGCCGATCTGCCCGGCACCATCGGACTAACCGGGCCGTTGTTCGCCGCACTCAATGAGCAGGTGGCTGAACAGATGATCAAGAACGGATTCAAAAATATCGTACTTATGGGCGACCACGGCGGCGGTCAGAAGGAACTTGGCGAACTCGCGAAGAAGCTCGACGAGAAATACTCCTCCCAGGGTATTCGCGTCGTCTATTGTGACGAGGTCTATCAGAAGGCGAACGGCGATTTCGACAAATGGCTGGCCGCCAACAACTATCCATTGAGCTCGCATGCCGGAATACCGGATACGTCCGAAATGCTCTACCTTGGCGGCGACCAGGGTTGGGTTCGCAAAAACCTAGTGGCCACTGCAGTGGGCGACCCGGTCCGTAAACCCGGCGAGGCGAGAGATCCGAATGCAAAACGGATTAACAATGGGATCTCCGGAGACGCACGCCCTTCGACAGCAGCGCTTGGTAAGCGTTTGTTCGACATGAAAGTCGATTATGCAGTGAGCCAGATCCGTCAATTGCTGAATGGAAGCAAAAGGGCGGCCTCACAAGAGTAGATTGGTGGAGAACCCCTAGCCGCGGTGCTTTACATTCAAGGCGACAACTTCAGCGCGGCGAATATCCCTCGGTGAGTGGGACTATGGCTTGATCGCGGACTTTCTGACCAACACGCCGTAGGATTTTACCGCCGATTTTCACGTGGGGCTGGGACGGTCGCTTACATCGGATCTCACGCCAGCCACGTTCCGCAGGGAATCGAGGACGCGGACCAGGAGGTTCCACGTTCGCTGGCTACCCGGACACCGGACGGCCACTTGCTCTTCCCCACCACGGGAACTATCCAGAGGATCAGTACAACGGTCTCCTGGTAAATGTCGGCAAGCGCTACAGTCACGAAGCCGCCGTGCAGGCCGCCCCACATCGCGATCGCGGTTGGTCATGTTGGCTGCTCAAGCTGCCCCCGGAGTCTGCAACAGAGCCTGCATCGCAATCCGTTCACCGGGCGTTGACCGCCGCTTCTCGTACGCACCGGAACCCGATTGCCGCGGACCGATTCAGCCCCGGCGAGAACCACCAGAATCTTGGCCTTTGGTAGTTCGTGAACAGTCCGCTCTCCGTGTCCCAAACCGACGAAACGGCTGAAACCCGACCCGCCTCGAATGAAGGAGAACTAGTGGTTAACCGTCGTCTTCTTTCGAATCGGTCAACTCCTTCCATCTCGAGGCAGCCGTAAGGACTGGCGCCATTCGGATACGATCCAACCCGCCGGGGACCACTCCCCATAACGTTCGCCCTCGACACATCGTACTCATCGCCCCAGGGATAAAGACGGCCGCCAGTTCCTTGCGCCGCCATCTGCCACTGCTCTTCGATCGGCAGCGCCATGCCGGTCCACACCGCGAAGGCCTTTGCATCCTCCAAGTCCACCCAGACAACCGGGAATTTACCCTCGCCCTTCGGGTACGTTCCATTCTTCCAATGAAAAAGGAAGTTGTCTTTGAATCGGGGCTGGTACCCGGTGCGTCGAGGAACTTCTTGAATTGCGCGTTGGTGACTTCGGTCAGGTCGATAAAGAACGGTTTCAGCATCACCGTCTTATCGGTGAGGTACGCTTGGCCGATGGGGCCATCACCATACGTTCCAGTCAACCTCTCACGCCATCGATTCGCTTGCAGAAAATGGAATTCGCCCCCGGGCGCCAACACCATTCCGCGGGAGGGACGGGCTGAGCGCTGAGCGCGCCGGCGACGACCAGGAGGCGCGAGAGCGGCCTAATCCCCGATTCGAACCGCAACCGCATCTCGCACCCCCTCATTAGTCTAAGTATTAGATCATGACATAGCCTTCCACGTTCGCCTCCGCGTCACTCGCGCGGAATTGCAGGTAGTGAGTCAGTTTGAAATAACCGAGTCAGCGCCGGGTAGGCAGGAACTTCGCACGAAAGGTAAATCGGTCGCCAGTTCAATGAGATAGCAGGAAATTCGCAGATGCGAGATTCGCAATTGCATTTTTTGGGATTTCGGCTATAATTCTTACA